>CAVODA010000078.1:0-6552 GCA_963694265.1 Dehalococcoidia bacterium | reverse complement strand
AGGTACTGCGCCGTTACTGGCAGCATCGGTCCAGTTCGGAAGGTCGTCAAAGTTGGAAACGAGGACCTCTGCGGCCTCGATACGTTCCAGTTCCAGGGGCAGTTCGTGGAGGGTTAACTCGGTGGCTAAGAACTCGCCGGTGGTGATGTCGATGTAGGCTAGGCCGGCGCGTCCATTGGACTCGGAAACCGCAGCCAGGTAGTTGTTGGTCTTCTGGTCCAGCAGGGCAGATTCCAGCACAGTGCCGGGGGTAACAACGCGGACTACGTCTCGGTCGACCAGTCCCTTGGAGGTGGCCGGGTCGGAAATCTGCTCGCAGATGGCAACCTTGTGGCCCTTCTTAATCAGCCGGGCAAGGTAGGTGTCCAGAGAATGAGCCGGAACACCGGCCAGGGGTACTTTTAGGCCCTTGCCCATGCTGCGGGAGGTGAGGGTAATCTCGAGTTCCTTGGCGAAGAGCACAGCGTCGTCGTCGAAGGTCTCATAGAAGTCACCCATCCGAAATAGGAGTATGGCGTCCGGATGGGCACCTTTAATCTTGAGATATTGGCTGCGAATCGGCGTCACTACCCAACCCTGCCCTACAGATTCCAAGGGGTCGATTACAACGGCAATTCTACTACCAATTTGGCGTCTTGTGAGCCCTCTTGTCTGACGAATAATATTCGCGGTCCAAGAGCTCACGGTCTAGGAAATAATAATCTACTTAAATTTCACTAAACTCTTAGGGTGCCCAGAACCGCTCTTCGATGAAGTTCCAGCCCTGGCCCGGCAACTTTTCTTTCATGTCTTCAATCATCCCTGGGTGTCCACAGGCATAGACCTTGGTGTCGTCCTTGTGGAGATTGAATTTTGCGAGGTATTCCTCGGCTATGTTGTTGACTCGCCCGGTAACACCTTTCCACTCAGCGTTTTTGGCCTCGCTGGGGCGACTGATGGTGGGCACAAACTTTACAACATCTGGATATTTCTCTGCCAGTGCATTGAGTTCCACATCGTAGGTCATTTCATCCACGTAGCTGGCACCGTACATGATGTAAAAGACCTGTTTTTCTTGGTCTACTCCGTTCTCCAGTTCGTTGAGGTACTGACGCACCATGCTGATATAAGGGGCGACGCCAGTCACCGTGGAGACCATGAAGTGGTGGTGGGCTTTTTTATCCTGGACGAAAATGCCTTTGGCCCTAGGCCGGACCGACATGTTTTCCCCGATTTTCAGGTCGAACATCTTGGGGGTTAATTCGCCGTCGGGTACCAATTCCACGAAGATTTCCAGAAAATTCTCGTAGGGGGCTGAAACGATTGAATAAGCCCGCTCTATCTTGCCAAGTCCCAGGGTGCAATACTGGCCGGGTTTGAAATCAAATGCTTCAGATGGTTCCAGTTTGATTACAATCAGGTCATCGCATTCCTGTCGGCGTTCCACTAGTTTAGCTGTGGGGAACGCTGGGTTTGGGGTCAGGTCTGGAGTGCCTGCCCCCGTGGATGGTACCTCTACCATTATTACTCCTAAGTGACTTTGGGTCCTCGCCACGGTTGTTGAAAATCGAATTTGAATCCGACTTTCAAAGATTTATCGAAATTGTATTAATCGATCTTATTGATTCGGGCTCGGCGAATATCAAGTCCCGGCACCTTGGATGCAGGCTCCATTTCCTCCGAACTCTGCAAGTCCACAGCCAACTGTCCGAAAAGGGCTGTGGAGGCTACAACGCCCACCGGCACCGCTTCATTGATATGGGCTAGACCGGAAAGCCGTCCGATGTTCATCTCAACCACCACCTTGCCGCCGTCCTGAATGGACATTGCAGCGGCGTCGGCGGGGTTCAATTCCACCAATTCATCGCGCTGGATGGTATTGGCCCGACCCTTGACAATCTTTATGTCCCGTTCCTGTTGGAGTAAGACACGCCCCGGCACAAACCAGAGCGGGAAGTCGGTGTTGGACACATCCTCTGTCGAGACAAACGCCGGTGTGATGGGCTCTGCTTTGCGTAGTTTGAAACCGTCTTCAAACAAGATGCCGGTGCCCTTTCCCGTGTTATCAACCGGCCACTGCAGTCCCCGGTCTTCCCGGCTGGCGTACATCATCTGAGTTGGCTGGGGGCTCTTCATGTCGGTCTTGAAAACAAGTCCGCCTTGGTTTGCCAGGTTCCGGTAGGAGACGTTGGCATACATGGGCGCCACTTTTGCTATCTCATCCATTGTCTCAGAGGGTGATGCTAACAAGAAGCCGGGCGCTCCCATCTTGCGGGCTACCTCACAGATAACCTGCCATTCTGGTCGTGCGCCTCCTGCAGGGAGTTTACGACCCGGTTTCAGCCGCTGTATGCGCCGTTCCAGGTTGGTGTAGGTGCCGTCTTTCTCCGCGAACGTTGCTCTCGGAAGAACAACATCGGCGCGCTGGGCTGCAACGCTCAAGAAGGAGTCACAGACCACTAAGAATTCCAGTTTATCTAGGGCAGACAGGCCGTCACCCAATTTCCCATTGGTGAAATTAGGGCTATCACCAATCAGGAATAATGACTTTACCTGACCCGCGGTAGCGCTTTCTATAATCTTGGCCAATCCCAGTCCGGGCGCATCAGGAATAGATGTATCCCAGAGGGTTTCAAGGGCCTGACGGTCTTCCGCATTGGAGACTCGGCGGTATCCGGGCAGCCGATTGGGGACGCAACCCACGTCGGATGCTCCCTGTTCGTTGGCGCCCTGACGCAGGGGATAGATACCCGCAGCAGCCTTGCCGATATTTCCGGTCACCAATGCCAGGTTCACCAAGGACAGAACACAATCTCTAGCCTGAGACTGTTGAATGTTATCCAGTGCGTAAACCAAGGCACTTGCCTCAGCCTCACCATAAAGCCGTGCGGCCTCGGCGATATCTGAAGTGTCTACCTGGGTGATCTTAGATATTTCGTTCAGGTTCAGAGCGCTTAGGGCGTACAACAAAGTAGCCGGGCTTTCGCAGTTCTCAGCCAGCCATTCGTCTTTCTGGAATCCTTGGTCAACCACTGATTTCAGGAGTCCACCGAGCAGCAGTTGCTCGGTGCCGGGGGCTGGTCGGAGCCAGACGTGGGCATAGCGAGTCAGCTCGACTTCCCGAGAGTCGATTACCACCAGTTTGGTGTTCTTACGAGCGGCCCGTTTGATGGGCACGCCAACCACGTTATGCTCTTCCGTGACATTGCTGTTGAATACTATGATGCAGCCGGATTGCTCCAGGTCCCAGATGGGGTTGGTCGCTCCGGCGTAACCCAGGGATTGCTCAAGTCCCGGCGTCAGGTCTGGTTGAGTGTTAGAAGTCTGGTCCACGTTGTTGGACTTCATGGCCGTTCGAGCAAACTTCTGGGCCAGATAGAGTTCTTCGTTGGTACTGTTTGGCGAAGTCAGGAACGCGAACGACTCCCCCGAATAGTCAGCTAATCGAGATGCGACTACGTCTAGGGCTTCGTCCCAGGTGGCTTCGACCAGCTGACCGTCACGACGCACCAAAGGCGTCTGCAACCGGCTCTTGTCGTTGACGAACTGGAGACCAAACTTACCCTTGAAGCAGGCCTGGCCATGGTTGGCTGGAGAATTAATCTCTGGAATGGCCCGAATCAATACGCCGTCGCCGTCGTATTCAATGTTCATCTGACAACCCACCGGGCACAGCGGGCAGATTGACCGCTCTACCGTGAGTGGTTTGTCCCATTTGTGGTCGCGTTCGACCAAGGCCCCTACCGGGCAGACGTCGATACAGGCTCCGCAAAACTCGCAGCCCGATTCCAAGAGGGATGTGCCAAATGACGTGCCCACCAGGGCTTGTCCGCTGCGTTCAGTCATGCCAATGGCGTCGTCACCGCGCAGTTCCTCACAGGCACGGACGCACCGGGCGCAGACGATACACAGGTTGTAATCACGGTCGTAGAATGGGTCTGCCACTTCCAGGGGAATCTGCCGGTACTTGTACTGCAGCGGCGATTCCAGTTCCATGCCCAGGTAACGGACAGTGTCTTTTAGTTCGCAGCGTTCATTCTTGGGACAGGTAACACAGCGGTCGTTGACCGACACGTGGCGCAGGCAAACATCAGTGGGGCCGCAGATGTCAACGCGGTGACATGTAAGGCAGCCGCTGGGATGCTCCGCAATGAGCATCTCCATAACCGACTTGCGTAGATCGTTAACTTCGGTGGACTCGGTCTGAACCTTCATACCATCCGCCACCGGCAGGGTGCAGGCGGCGGGGAAACCCCGTTGGCCTTCTACACTGACCACACACATGCGGCAGGCACCGTATGACTTCAATCCGGGGTGATAGCACAGGTAGGGAACGTAAACCCCGGCATCGATGGCTGCTTCCAATACCATCTTGCCCGGTTGGGTTTTGACCTCTTTGCCATCAAATGTAATTGTAATTTCGTCGGCCATTCAGCAGCCTCTATATCTCGCCAGCCGGGCTTTCGCCGTTGGGCCGGTCATAAGTTGATTGGGGTTTAGCGACGCGATTGCGCCGGAGAGTAACTGGGCTTCAAGCAGGTGCCCGTGGGACAGGTATGATCCACGATGTGCTTATCAAACTCAGGCCCAAAGTAGCGAAGAGCCGAAGATACAGGGTTAAATCCAAGTTGTCCGTGACCACAGAGGGAACCGGCCTGCATGTTGACGCCGATTTTCTGCATTAAGTCCAGGTCATCGGTGGTGCCTTCCAAGCGACAGAGCCGCTCCAAGACCTCTAGTAGATGACTCATACCCATCCGGCAGGGGAAACACTTACCGCAAGACTCGTATTGGCAGAAGGCGATCAGTGACCGGGTCAGATCAACGATACAGGTGCTATCGTCAGCGGCAATCAGCCCTCCCGAGCCAACGATGGCTCCGGCAGCCCGCAGGACTTCAAAGTCCAACAGAACGTCGATATTATCGGCACCCAAGACGCCACCCAACGGCCCTCCGGTTTGGAGGAACTTTAAGGTTTTGTCTTCTTTCATCCCGCCGGCAGCCTCATAGATGACATCTTTGAGGTTCATGCCAAGGGGGACTTCAATCATCCCGGTGTACTTCAGGTTGCCCGACAAACAGAGGATGACAGTTCCGGTGCTGGTTTCATGGCCGATGCTGGCAAACCATTCGCCGCCCTTGGAGACAATTTCCGGGACGTATGACAGAGTTTTCACGTTGTTGATGTTGGTGGGTTTGCCAAATAGGCCAACCTGAGCCGGGAACGGTGGCCTGAAACGAGGCATCGCTCGTTTGCCTTCAATGGCTTCCATCAGTGCCGATTCTTCACCGGCCACGTAGGAGTCTCCGGTGAGGGCAATTTCAATCTCGTAGCTGAAGTCAGTGCCCATAATGTTCTCGCCCAAGAAACCCAGTTCTCGGGCTTGGTCAACCGCAGCGCGGCACCGATTAATAGGTCCATCATGGCCGTGGCGTATGAATATGTAACCCTTCGACGCGCCGGTGGCATACCCGGCAATAATCACCCCTTCCACCAGGGTATTGGGGTCACTTTCCAGGATGTTCTTGTCGTTGAACGCGCCGGGGTCGCCTTCTTCGCAGTTGCAGAGGACGAATTTTTCAGGGGCAGGGTTTCCCGCCAAAAAGCTCCACTTGGTGGCTGTCGGAAAAGCAGCGCCGCCGCGGCCTCTAAGCCCGGAAGCCTTGACCTCATTCAGGGTTTCTTCTCGGTTGAGTTCGGTCAGAGACTTGTGCAATGCCTGGTAGCCGCCGTTGGCAATGTACTGGTAGATATCAAATGGGTCTATATTACCGGCGTTACGGAGAACTATGCGGTTCTCCCAAGCTTTCATGGGGTGTTGGTTCAGGTCTGGGATGCCATCAGGTACCGGCGCGGTGCTACCTTCCTGGGCAATATAACCCAAGGCCTTAGCCGTGACGGGCACACCACCGACAACGTGAGCGGAGATAATCTCAGATACGCTCTCTGTGTCTACGTTGGCGTAGAAGATGCGGTGTCCACCGGGTAGTTGCACATCCAATAATGGCTCGGCAAAACAGAGGCCCAGGCAGCCCACGCGGCTGACAGTGGCGGCAACGCCTTGATTTTCCAGCGCTTCTTCAACGGCGTCGGCAATTTCAAATGCACCGGCAGCCTCACCGCAGAGGGCGGTGCCAATGCGAATCCAAGGCCGTTCGCCGGCGTTCAGTTCCTGCCAGCGTTTGCCTGCTTCAAGTCCAATCTCTAAAAAGCTACTTGGCATGACCGTCCTGCTCAAGAAGGTGAGTTACGTGCTTGGCCGCAGATTCCGGGTTAACTCTGCCTGCCAGATGGTGGTCCATGGCAATCACCGGGGCCTGAGAACAAGCGCCAAGGCACGAGTTAAACCTAACGGTGAGCCGCTTATCAGGGGTGTCGCCTTCGTCGTCCAAGCCAGCGGCTTCTAAGACTGATTTGAATATATTCATTGCTCCTACCAGGTGGCAGGACGCGCCCCAGCAGACGTCAACAACGTGTTCTGCGGGAGGATCAAATCTGAAGTTGGGGTAAAAAGAAGCGACAGCCCACACGTCGTTGACGGTGGCATTGGAGAATTCGGCCACGAATTCCAG
>CAVODA010000077.1:0-6570 GCA_963694265.1 Dehalococcoidia bacterium | reverse complement strand
CCGCACCAGAGAATTTGAGCAGATGGAAGCCGAGTTCTTCGTGAAGCCCGGCACCGACGAAGAATGGCTGGATAAGTGGGTCAAAGCCCGTTTCCAGTGGTACATAGACTATGGAATCAGGCCCGAGAACCTACGTCTGCGCGAGCACGGCAGTGACGAACTGGCCCACTATGCCAAGGCATGCTATGACATTGAATACCGCTTCCCCTGGGGCTGGGCCGAGCTTGAAGGCATCGCCAATCGCGCCGACTTCGACCTGGGCCAGCATCAGAAGGTAAGCGGCCATGACTTGACCTATTTCGATGATGCCGCGGCCGAAGGCGAAGAACCCCGCTTTCTGCCCTATGTGATTGAGCCATCCGGAGGCGTTGACCGAGCAACTCTGGCCTTCTGGTTGGACGCCTATGATGAGGAACCGGACGGTGACGCAGTCCGCGTGGTGTCCCATATCCACCGTGATTTGGCCTCGATCCAAGTGGCCGCTCTGCCCCTGAGCCGGAACGAGAAGCTACTACCAACCGCCCGGAGGGTCTATGACATTCTCCGCAAGCACTTTAGGTGTCAGTATGACGACGCCCAGAGCATCGGCCGCCGCTACCGCCGCCAGGATGAGATTGGCACACCGTATTGTGTGACCATCGATTTCGACACTATCGATGACCATGCCGTGACCATCCGAGATCGGGACACCATGCACCAAGCCAGAGTCCCAGTTTCTGAGTTGGTGGAAACCCTCAAGGACAAAATCGAACACGCCTGGTAGGTGGCACAGCCACGTTTCGATTTTGCGTCAATAACTAGAGTTAGATATGCCTCCCAATCTTGTTGCGGCTACTGTCAGGCAAGGGTTGTTCACCCGTATTGTGGGTCGTCGTCTGCTGTATTACCCGGAGCTTTCCTCAACCATGGATGAGGCCGGCAAACTGGGCGAAGGCAACGCCGAAGAGGGCGCTGTCGTGGTGGCCGAAGTCCAGAACGCAGGCCGGGGTCGTCAGGGTCGCACTTGGGTATCCCGGCCGGGCAACCTGCTGGTTTCAGTCTTGTTTCGGCCAAGCTTAGACGCTCTACCGTTCATCAGCATTATCGGTGGAATCGCCGCTGCTAGAGCGGTCAGAAAAGTGACTGGGCTAGAGGTCAAAATTAAGTGGCCCAACGACCTATTAATCGACGGACGTAAGATCGCCGGCATCCTCGCAGAGAGCGCAATCGCCGGAGATACCGTATGGTATGCTGTGCTCGGCTTAGGCATGAATGTGAGCCTGGACACCGATCAAACCGAAGAGATTGCTGCCTTTGCCACCAGCATCCATGCCGCGGCCGGACAAGAGGTTCCAAGGGAAGATCTACTGCGTCAGTTCTTGATGGACTTAGACGCTCTTTATTTGGACTTGCGCCAAGGCCAATCTCCTATAGAAGAGTGGCAGGGTCTGCTTTCGACCACCGGCCAAAGACTGGTGGCAACCTGGGGGAACGACAAATACACTGGCATGGCTGAGGGCACCGACCCAATCGGTAACCTGCTGCTCCGCCAGGATGATGGGACATTGTTAACCCTGACTGCGGGCGACATAACGCTCAGCGGTAACTGAAAATAACTTAATATCGCTAAAACGGAAGAAATAGCTTCGTTCCCTTGATAGCGGAACGATTAGGATGGGGGTCGCTCCCTAGGAGATGTAAATGCTGGAATCACTTAGCTTGGAAGGAACAACGGTCGTCATCACCGGCGGCGGCACCGGTTTGGGTCGGGCAATGGTCAAAGACATGGCCCGCGCCGGAGCCAACCTGGTCATTGCCGGCAGGCGCATCGAACCTTTGGAAGAGGCCGCCGCAGAGGCTGAGACGTTTGGCGTCAAAGCCATGGCCGTAGCCACCGATGTCACCGACTCATCACAGGTAGCCAATCTGATGAAGATCTGCCTGAACGAGTTTGACAAGATCGACGTTTTGTTGAACAACGCCGGCGCGGTCTCCGACAACGTCCGCAAGCCCATCTGGGAGCTGACCGACGAGGAATGGGACCGCATAATGCGGGTAAACCTAACCGGAGCATTCTACTGTTCCAGAGAAGTGTCCCAGACCATGGTGGCCCAGAAGCACGGCAAGATCATAAACGTAGCCTCCGGGTTTGGACTACGGGGCGGGCGTGAAATCTACATGTACTGCTGCAGCAAGGGCGGGATGATTCAGCTCAGCCGAGTTCTGTCATTCAACCTGGCCAGATACGGCATCACGGCCAACTCCATTGTGCCTGGGTTTGTGCCTACCGGCGCCACTGATAGCATGGCTGCAAGCCTGCCCCGGGGCGGGGAATTCCTGCCCAATGGCAAACTGGGGAAACCGGCAGATTTTGGCCCCCTGGCCGTCTACCTGGCTTCGGCAGCTTCCGATTACATGACCGGCGAGATGTTCATCGCCGACGGCGGCGGTCTGGCTGCTGGTATCTACCCCACAGGCCACGCTCCAGTAATCCCACTGGAAGACTAATTTTGCGGAATTTAGGAGCCTGATAATGAAGAAAGCAACATGCAGAGACATGCGCGGGGCATGCGATGCCGAATTTTAGGGTGAAACCCCAGAAGAGATTTGTCAGGGTTGCCGGCAGCACATCATGGAGATGGTGCAATCGGGAGACGAAGCTCACAAAATCGCCATGGACAACATGATGAAGCTTGGCAAAGAAGAGCAAGAAAAGTGGTACGAGGACTTCAGGAGTCGATTCGATTCTTTGCAGGATGCCTAGTACATCAGCTTTTGGTTTTGGCTTTTAAATAAAGCACGGGCGTATACAAACCGATCAATCAGCCCAGGGTTAATTTTACCCTGGTATCAGGAGAACATCCATGCCGGTCCTATCCGAATATGACCTCACTGGCAAAATAGCGATTCTATCCACTTCAGGAGGCACCGAGTCCCCATTCTTGGGCCAAGCCCTAGCCGAGGCTGGAGCCAGTGTTTTTGCCGTGGCTCGCACCCAATCGCTATTGGACGCGGTACTGGCTTCGCTGCCTTCGGGTTCCAGTGGCGCGTTGATGGACGCCAGCAACCCCACTAGCGCCCAAAACGCACTGGAGCAGTTCGACAACGCCCACGGCAAGGTGGACATCCTAGTCAATGACCACCGCAGCATGTTTGCCCGCCCTTTGGAAGACATTGGCGTGGAAGAATGGGACGCCGTACAGACTCGCAACGCCAAAGCCACTTATCTAATTAGCCAACAAGTGTTGCCCCGCATGGCCAAGGCAGAGTCTGGCCGGGTGGTGAACATGATTTCAGAGTTGGCCGAACGCGGCATGATTAACGGCTCGGCCTTTGCCGCCAGCCAGGCCGCGATACTGGCGCTGACACGTTCATTTGCCGTGGAGTGGAGCCATTTCAACATCCGGATCAACGCCATCGGCACCGGTTTGATGGACACGGAGAACCAAACTATAGAGAAGCAACAAGAGGAACTGCTGGTCCGCTACACGCCTCTGCGTCGCAAGGGAAACCCGTCAGACATAGGCCCGCTGTTGGTGTATCTCTGTTCTGAGTATTGTGATTACTCCACCGGACAACCGGTGTACGTAGACGGCGGCCTGAACGCCCACCCATAGCCATTTGAATTGATACGGGAGCTAGCAGTTAGCCTACCTCGGAAAATCCTACGACAGGCTCAGGACGAGCGGTTTAGTGTGGTCGGTTAGTGATTTCCCTAGTAGGGGCGGGTTTCTAACCCCTACTAGCACGCGTTAGCCAATTCTATTCCGTAAGCCAACCTCGACCCAACCATCAGAACCGCCTCATCCAGCAGCCTCTCCAATCTTGGAAGTAACTCCGGGGCTGATGTACAATATCTCGTGTACTTGGGCGTCTCCCACCGTTCGAGGCGTCCTTATTTATTTGCCCAAATTGTTCACCCAATATCTCGCCGATTTGAAATGACGATCCAAACCACCAACATCGTATCCCGGCTACCGGGAATGCAAGACCTGACTGAAGAAACACTTCGCCAGAAACAGGGCCTGCAGGAACGACTTTCCCAATTGCTCGGCGGCTACGGCTACCGACAGCTGGAAACACCCTTGCTGGAGCCCACCGAACTCTTCATGCGCAAGTCGGGCGGAGAACTAGCCTCCCAGCTTTACAGCTTCACCGATGCCGGGAGTAACTCTGTTAGCCTCCGACCTGAGTTCACATCACCGATCATGCGGCACTACTTGGAAAACGAGTCCGCTATAGACCTGCCGGCGCGGTGGCAGTACTCAGGTCCAGTCTTTCGGTTTAATAACTCCCGTCCGGAGGCCAGTGGCCAGTTCACCCAGGTGGGTGGCGAACTCATCGGATCATCCGAGATTTCAGCCGATGTTGAACTGCTGAACTTAGCCGTGGAAGTGCCAACCGAGTTGGGGTTAGAAGGCTGGACTCTGCGTCTCGCCGACTTAGACATCCTTAATAGTCTGTTGGACTCGGTCGGCATCTCAGACCGCGCGCGGTCATTCATAATCCAGAACATGCCCCACCTCAAAGCGGGCCGCTCCGCAGTTCCAAGTTTCTTGGACGAAGGGCGACACACGCACCTGGTAGGCGGGGTCAACGGTTCAACCGACCCGGAAGACGCCGCCCTGCGACAGGCGATTGACGGACTGAACGACACCCAGTCACGTTCTGTACTGCTGGGTCTATTGCAGTGGAATTCGGCTGACCAACTGGGCCAGCGCACCCCAGAGGACGTTGTGGAGCGTTTGCTGCACAAGATTCGAGGTAGCGACAACGAAGGTAAACTGCGTCAAGGACTGGAACTTGCCAGCGACCTGGCAGCGATAAACGGCGCACCCTCACAAGCCCTGCAAAAGGTCAAGGAAACCCTGGCTTCAGCCGGAGCCGACCAAGCCGCCGCAGACCGACTTGGAGAGATAATCGGTCTGATGAACAGCGGGTCAGACGCCAAGGGCCAGGTTGTATTGGACTTTGGTCTGGTTCACGGGCTGGCGTATTACAACGGCGTGATATTTGAGGTCAGCCACCCCAAATGGGCCGGAACACTGGGCGGCGGTGGTCGCTATGACACCCTATCCCGGGCACTGGGCGGCAGCAACGCCGTGCCAGCCTTGGGTTTTGCTTATAACTTGGACGCACTCATCGCCACCGGGGCGTGCTAGGCCAGAATTTGACTGATAAAACCAAAACCAAAGACGGAAACGGAAACAGGGTACTGCGCATCGCGCTCCCCAGTGACGGCGAGTTATACGACTCCACCATGGGCTTCATGCTAGCCTGTGGCATGCCCGTCTCTCGGCCCAACTCCAGGCGCTACACCGGCACCGTGCCCGCCATTCCCGGTGTTGAGGTACTATTCCAACGCACCTCTGACGTGGCTCAAAAAGTTGAGGAGGGCAGCGCCGAACTGGGCGTGACCGGCCTTGATCGGGTACTGGAGTACCGCAACGATGAAAAACGAGCATCGGTCCTGATTGAAGACCTGGAATATGGCCGCTGCGATTTTGTCATCGCCGTACCAAATTCCTGGATGGATGTAACCTCTCTCACCGACCTCGCCGACCTGGCTTTGGAGTTCAGACAAGAGGGCAAACAGCTACGCATCGCCACCAAGTACCCCCGACTGCTGCGGGGTTATTTGTACGAACGCGGCATCAATTACTTCACATTGGTCCCGGCCAGCGGTGCCATGGAAGCAGCTCCCGCTGCCGGTTACGCGGACCTGATCGCAGACGTAACAGCGACCGGAACAACTCTACGAGAAAACCAACTCAAGCAGCTAGACAGTGGCACAATTTTGTCCTCGCAGTCCTGCTTGATCGCCAACCCGATAACGCTGGCCGAGTCTAAAGAATCACTGGCAATGGCTCGGTCGATCGTGGAACTCATGGAAGGCCATCTGCGGGCCGAGCCCTACTACCGGGTCACCGCCAATGTTCGGGCGTCCACCCCGGAAGAAGTCAGCTCAACGGTGCTGGCACGGCCTGACCTGGCCGGGTTACGCGGCCCCACCGTCGCCAGGGTCTACAACGTTGAAGAACAAGACTGGTTCAGCGTGAGTCTGCTTATCAAAAAGGGACAACTGCTTGAAGTGGTTGACCACCTCAGGGACTGCGGCGCAATAGACGTTGCCGCATCCCAGTTGAGTTATTTATTCGATGGCCATTCAGGGGCCTACGAAGCCCTATTTGGCAGGGACCCGACGCAATAGAAATTAACGGTAATAACTAACTGGCAGAGGCTAACTGAAAAAGCCGGGCGCAATCCCAGTGGGTTGATAAACAATGCCAAACCTACCGATGCACATATATCTGGCCAACCAGGTTGCCGAACAGCTGGACCGCAGCTATGTCTTCGACCATCTGGGCAGCTTTTACCTGGGGTCAACCGCCCCGGACATCCGGGCCATGACCAAAAAACCCCGGGAACTGACCCATTTTGCGCCGCTATCAGTGGCTGAAGTAGGTACCGGGACTAGGACCATGTTCCAGACTCATCCGGAGTTGAAGGAAGCCATGTCACCGGCATCCCAGGCGTTCTTGGCCGGGTACATCTGCCATCTGGCAGCGGACGAGATCTGGATCACCAGTG
>CAVODA010000076.1:0-6574 GCA_963694265.1 Dehalococcoidia bacterium | reverse complement strand
TCTGCGTCCCATTCCAGAGTGTGGATGTTGAACAGCATTGTCCGCGATGCGTTGGTGACATCCGTGGCGTGAACCTGCTGTCCAGTCAACTGGTACAACAGCCAACTGTCGATGGTCCCGGCGCAAAGCTCGCCCGCTGCAGCCCGGAGTTGCCCGTTTGCGATGTTGTCCAATAGCCAACGTATCTTGGTGGCTGAGAAGTAGGCGTCGATGACCAGTCCGGTGCGTTCTCGGACAATCTGCTCCATGCCCTGTTGCTTGAGCTCTTCGCAGAGTTGGGCGGTGCGACGGCATTGCCAGACGATCGCCGGAGCCACTGGTTCGCCGGTGAGGCGGTCCCAGATGACCGTGGTCTCCCGTTGGTTGGTTACGCCGATGGCCGCCAACTGCTGTGGCTGGATTCCCGCCGCAGTGATGGCTTCACGGGAGACCGCCAGCGTTGATTGGAAAATTTCCACAGGGTCGTGATCCACCCAGCCCGGTTCCGGATGGTACTGGGTGATCTCGCGGGTGGCGGAGGCGACGACCCGCCCTTCGCGGTCAAAGATGAACGCCGACGAACTGGTGGTGCTCTGGTCAATCGCCAGGATATATTTTGTGCTGCTTGTTTGTTGAGCCATGGCTATTGGGCGGGTCTTATTACTAGACCACGCCCGCTTCGGCCAGGTAAGCCAGTTCGGTTTTTAGCAGTCCAAGTTCTCCGCAAAGAATCTCTTCATTGTGCTCCCCGACCAAAGGGGCACGAGTCGATATGCGCCAGGGAGACCCGTTATAGATAGCAGCGGCGCCGGGGTATTTAAAGGTCTTACCCAGCTCGGAATGGGGAACGTCAACCCAAAAGCCACGGTCGTTCAAATGGCCTTCATCGACCAATTCGTCCGGAGTTCTGACAGCGCCCCAGTTGAAGCCGCGTTCCTGGCCGCCGTGGGCGATCTCATCCCGAGTTAGGTTGGCAACGAAATTTTCTACAACCTTCTCTATGTGCGCAACATCGGAGTTGAAAACAGCATGGTCTTGGTAGCGTTCATCGGTTAAGTCGTCGGCCAGGCCGTGGCTGTCCATCCATTTCACCAATGTGGGGAACTGCCGGAAGGTGACCCTGGAGGCCGAGGCGTTCACGTACTTGCCGTCTTTGCAGCGAAGTTGGGCAATGGCGTTGGGAGTTGCCGCCGCGTGTCGTCCGGTCTGGCGCAGCACCACCTGGTTTTGGTAGATGTAGGTATTCACGTGCATCTCCGTGGTGAGGGCGCAGGCGTCGTGAATAGAGGCGTCGATATATTGGCCCTGACCGGAATTGGTGCGGTACATCAGGGCGGCCATGATAGCCATGTAGGCGTAATGGCTGCCGGTGTGCCAAGCATTGCCGCCGCCGGGGGCGATGGGAATCTGCTCTGGGTCATCCACTGGATCATAACCGCTGCAGCCCATCTGCCCGCCCGCTGCCAAGTGCAGCAGGTCGCTGCTGAGGAAGTCGCGCCACGGGCCGGTTTGTCCAAAGTCTGTGAGCGAGCACATGATCAAGCGGGGATTGGTTTTGACCAGGTCTTCGTATCCCAAGCCCAGCGACGGCAGATAACCTGCGTTAAACGTCTCCAGAATCACATCTGACGTGTCAGCCAGTTTCTTAAATAGTTCACGCCCATCTGCAGTTTCCAGATTTAATGTTATGCCCCGTTTTGATGTGTTGTAGTGCCAGAAGGACACACTACGGTCTCGGTGGGGAACGTCGTCCAGGAACGGCCCGACGCTTCTTGCGCCTTCGCCGCCGGTTGGTTCAATCTTGATAACCTCGGCTCCCAGGTCGGCCATCAACTTCCCGCAGAATTGGCCCTTCTCGTCGGCTAACTCCAGCACCCGCAGGCCCGTTAGTGGCGCTGCCTGAGGGTCGTCATTCTGAGTAGCCTTTTTCTTGGCTGGCCCGCTCAGGCCGACGAACGGCGTCGGTGCTGCCTTGAGCATGTCGTCCATGTAGGGATATCTGTCGAGGGTCTTGGGCCAGAAGGTACCGTCTTCATAACCGGCCACAAACTCCTCGTGGGTTAGGCCGAGCATGCCCTCAAAGACTTCTTGGTTGTGCTGGCCGATCATGGGGGCAGCGTGGTAGTTGATGGCCGGTGTCTCAGACAGCTTGAAGGGTGCGTTTTGGAACTTCCACTGTCCGATGACCGGGTGATCCAACTCCTGGTATATCTCGCGGTGGCGAAGTTGTGGGTCGTCGTCCACCCGGTTGCCGGTACTCTGCACCGGCATGGCACGGACGCCTGCACCTTGGCACAGTTCCATGAGTTGGTATTTCTCCAAGGTCTGAGCCCATGATTGGATGCCTTGGTCCAACTCTTCTTGGTGTAGGAGTCGGCCGCCTAGGGTGGCGAACTTGGCATCGGTGGCCCACTTGGGCGAACCCATGACGCCGACCAGACGCTGCCATTCTTCTTCAGAGAAGCAGGCGATGGTGCACCAGTCGTTGTAGCCAGCGCCCTTGGTGCGGTAGGCGTTGTGGGGCGCGGTGGTTGGCCCCCGATAGTTGTTTAGCATGGGGGTGCCCGGCCAGTGGGCACGGTTGCCTGGCGGGTAGCCTTCCCTTCGGGAAGCGCGGCCATTTACCGTTGCGTCCAGCATCGCAGAACCGTTTAGAGTTGCGCCCATGATCATCTGCGACAGGTCCACGTGCTGTCCTTGGCCGGTGATGTTGCGGCGGTAGAGAGAGGTTAGGGCGGAGAACGCGATATACATTCCGCCGGTGTCGTCCAGGTAAGACCAACCCCACCCAGCCGGGGGCGCTCCGGGCAGGCCGGAGAGAAAAGTCAGGCCGGAGAAAGCCTGGGCGATGGGACCCATTGTGAGGTATTCCTTGTGCCGTCCGGTGTGCCCAAAACCAGCCTGAGAAACGTAGACGATGTCCGGTTTAAGTTTGCGTAGTTCATCGTAGCCCAAGCCCCAACTCGTCAGCGTCTTGGCGCTGAAATTCTCGACCACCAAGTCTGATTCGGCGATAAGTTGCTTGACCAGCCCGAGACCCTTTTCAGAGCGCAGATTGACGGTGATGCCCTTTTTATTGGCATTGGTGTCGTTGAAGTTGGTGGCCGTGTTCAGGTTGGGCGTCATGCCAGGTGGCACTCCGCCAGTTGTCCGGCCCCGCTCCGATAGCGGCCATTCCACCTTGATGATCTCAGCCCCCATAGCACCCAACCAGCGGGTTGCCCAGGGCCCGGCCCTGACCCAAGTGAAGTCCACCACCCGGATACCCTCCAGGGCCTTGGGGCTCGCCGCGATCTGTTCCGGAGTTAGGGGCATTGATTCCTCTCTACTGTCTGATGGTTGGCGCAGTGTTCTTGGGCACGAATATACCCACGGTGTGCCGGAACGTCAATCTCTGCAATGGCATTCAGTGTGCTTGGAAACCAGCGCTAACGGACGGTCTCATTCCCTAAGTCTAAGACGCTGTCAGCCAGGACGCTGAGCATGCGCCATGATGCCTCGTTGTTCTTGATGGCTTCCAAGTCATCGGCATAGGTATCAAGTACAACGTAGGAACAACCCAGAGATTCAAGTTCTGCCAGGTCTTTGTGTACCTGACTGAGACTGCCTTCGCCCACGACACGTTCTCTGTCGGGTAGGGGTGAATGAGTCAGCCGGAGCCTGATGCGAGGGCACAGCTTGGGCATGGGTCGACCTTCTTCGTCAGCTATTTCTTTTAGGCGGGGAATGCCGGTGTTCTTGAACCAGTCCATCTGGATACGAATGGGATGCCAAGCGTCGCCGTAGCGGACAGTGCGACGCATGGCGGCATCGCTGGGGCCGCCAACCCAGATGGGTGGATGGGGAGCTTGAACCGGACGCGGCGCGGTGTGCACTTCGTTGAACGAGACGAACTTGCCGTCATAGGAAGCCACATCTTGGGTCCATAGGAGCTTGACCGCCTCTAGGTATTCGTTGGTGATGGCACCACGTGACCGGTAAGGGACGTTCAGCACTTTGAACTCTTCTTGGGCCCAGCCGATACCAACGCCGAGGATGAACCTGCCACCGCTAAGCTGGTCCACATTAGCAGTGGCCTTGGCCAACTCCAGGGGATTACGATAGGGCATGATGATTACAGTGGTACCAATCTCGATGGTGCTGGTAATCCCGGCCAGCCAACCAAGCAGGGAGATTGGCTCAAAGAATGGGGCGGGATAGCGAGACTGCACATCCGGAGTGATGGCAATGTGGTCAGACGTCATAATCAAGTGATAGCCCAAAGACTCTGATAGCTGGGCCCAGCTTCGCAGCGACGCTGTGGTTACGCCGGGGCCAAAGTTAATTAAGTTCACGCCTACTTTCATTTAAATCTCCTATCCAACCGGGGTGCAATCTAACGGAGTCCATTCCAATCGTGGTCAATCAGGCTGCCGCGCTGATTGCTCTGCATCTAATCTAGTCAAAGAATGGGGCGAGAATCATCTTATGATTGGGCAAGCCTGCTTACAATACTAGACGTATTTGCATTTGAGTATTTGATGGAGATAGCCAATGGTTGAAGGAACTAATATCGGGCAGGCTCCGCCGAACATTGTTGCCCGGTATGTGGGCAATGAGACGATAAACGCGACGATTGGAGTGGCTCCGGGGCCAACCGGGCCTTGGTCATACATCACCGGTGTCCCAAATTCTGACCTGGATGTGGTCGCGCCGCCGCCCGCATACCTGTCGGTGGCGGGTTGGGCCGCTTGAACGGTGGTCACATTGGTGGGCGTGGCCTACCGAGGAAAGATCGCCCTGGATGACATAACAGTTGAATTCAAAGTTGAGCCGCTTGATACCTCAAATGGCATGGGCTTTGGCGTGCGAGAAGTTGTCACGCTCAAGGGTCAGATCTCGGAATCTGAGCGAGTCCGACTTGAACGAGCTTCAAATTTCTGCCCGGTGGGGCAATCGATGTCTAAAGGGTCCATAGAGTTTGAGGACGAAATTAGGTGGAGTTCAGGAGAGACGGCATTAGCATTTCCCGTGCCCGACGACCATCAGCCACTCACGGGGAATATCCCGGCAATTCCGGAAGGAACGGTATCCGGCATGTATCTTTTGGATACCAAAGAGCGTGACGAATCCGGAGCGATGATCCACGAGGGCGAGGCAAAGGTCTCCATCAGGTACGGGAACTTGACCCGGCCCAGCCGATCGGTCGTAGTGGGTGGGCATAGTTCGGATGGAATGGTGCCCGGTCCCTTCCCGCTGGCGCATAGTGGTTGGCTTTCGTCCACGGTTTCAACTCTAAGCAGGCTGCTGCCTTTTGGCGCTGCGGGCGCAGAAGGTCTGATGGTTGAATTGTTCATGCCTACTAGTCCCGGAGGGCCGGCCGCCTCTCAGTCTAACGCCGCAGAGGGCATCATTGGCTACCGACAGGTTAAGCGCCGGATCACCGTGCCCGGCACTCCGAGCGAAATACCCTTGGGCACCATCCAGGCAGCGCTGCTACGCGACCCCATGTCAATCACCTACAAGAACGGCGGTGTGCTGTTGAGCCACGACGTTGTCGTGGGGTAGTTCTGGGTAGTAACAAGCTAATTTAAGTAGATAAAAAAGGCCCCAACTCTGTAACTAGAATTGGGGTCTTTTTGTGCCATTTTCTTGGCTTAACGCCAGCGGGATTTACTTCAGTTCAATCAGAATCGCGTGGGCTCCATTGGAACCAAAGTCAAATGCAGCGTGCTCAACCGCGTCCAAATAAAAAGTGGCACCAGCCGGTACTTCCACTCGTGCTGTGGTGCCGTCTGGGCCTGTTAGTTCCCAACTACAATCCGAGATTGCGTAGCCGACCATGTTGGGGTGGCTGTGCATGTCAGACGATGCTCCGGCATCGGTCTTGGTGTCCAATACCCTGACCTTGTCATTCTCTAAGACCACTGTGTAAACGTGGGGTGCTACCTGTACTGCGTCTCCCGGCATTTTGTTCTCCTTCTGTCTCGTCAATAAGATCACCTGGACTATGTGAATCGCGTTTGATTCTTGAGTCGAGGCGAATGATAAAACTCCGTTAGCATCTGGGCTTACCTGAGTATTGGATGCGAATAAATTAAAAAGGATTGATGGTGGGCTGTCGGGTTAAGTCCCATCCGCGTCCTTTGCGGCTTGGGCCGCCACCGGGTCGCCGGCCCTTAGGGCAAAATACTCGATCCTGGGCGTTAATACGTCCAGGATTCGCCGCAGTTCTGCAACCGGGGTTGGGTGCTCATCAACTCGCAGGTCGACCCTGGAGAACGGGTCAGAACCGTGGACCAGCAACGCGGCCGAGTGGTGCGGCGTGGCATCTTTAGCTTCGCCCCCGGCTTCTTGACCAGCTTCTAAAGCCCGGAGCAATCGCTCCTCCAAGTCCAGTTCCGGGTTGTACGAGAAAAGTTCGGACATGGCCTGAGCCACCCCTTCCCCAACCAGGCCGTTGCCCATGGCAACGTGGTTTGGCTTGGCTATGTGACCGGACCAATCATTGTTCATGGAACCGCTTCTGGCGGCCGAGTTCCCGTTGCGGTCAACCAGGCCCAATTGGCGACGCTCGATATGAGGGTCGCTGATCTCCAGTTGTTTTAAAGCGCCG
>CAVODA010000075.1:0-6754 GCA_963694265.1 Dehalococcoidia bacterium | reverse complement strand
TGTGCGTTGAGGCCTGTCCTTACGACGCCCTGTTCATGGGCAGCGGTTTTGAACAGGGACAATATTCCAGAAAAGATATGGTTGTTGACATCGACCAACTGCGCCAGGCCGACAAGCATCCCAGCACTTTCTTCCGGCCCCAATTGGAGGACACCGGCTACGACCCTAGAGCCGACCGTCCGCTCCATTGGCAAGAGGTTGGCCGTGAGGGCTGGCAGTGGCATCAACGAGAGAAGATGGGCATGAGAATATCCAGGCCAGTGCCCTCTGACCTGCTACCCGACGAACCCAAAGTTGACTCGTCTTTCGTCGAAGACAACCCAGCTACGCCTGCCCCAACTCCAGCAGAGGAAGCCGAGTAGATGCTCTTTCAGGACATCGTATTCTGGATTCTGGCCGTGATGGCCATTGCCGGAGCGCTGGGAGTGGTGTTGGTGCCCAACCTATTCCGTGCTGCCCTGCTCTTGATAGTGGTATTCGTTGCTGTGGCCGGGATGTTCATCCTGCTCAGCGCCGAGTTCTTGGCCGTGGTGCAGATACTGATCTACGTTGGGGCCATTGCCATACTGATAATATTCGCCGTCATGCTGACCAGAGACGTTCAGCACGGCAACCTGCCCAACCGCATGAATATACCGGCTGCGGTCTTTGCCGCCCTGCTTTTCACGGCTTTAGTGGCCGTTGCAGTGGATACCAAGTGGGAATTCCTACCTGCTGACCAGCAAGAACGGGCAGAATTGGTCCAGGTCAACGCGGTGACGACGCTGACCGGAGAAGTTTTGGACGACGCCGGTGTTAGCCCCGAGGACCAAGCAGAGGTGCAAGAATCGGGACTGGCTGACCTGTTGATTAGCGATTACGTGCTGCCTTTCGAGGCAGTGTCAGTTCTTTTGTTGGCCGCCTTGATCGGCGCGCTAGTTTTGGTGCGTCCCAATCTTGGAACGGGGAGGGGCTAGCGCAGTATGTCGTTTGAAGCATTTTTGATCGTTGCAGCAATTATGTTCTGCATCGGCCTCTACGGGGCCTTAGCCAGACGGAACGTTTTGGCCGTTTTAATGTCCATTGAACTGATGTTCAACGCGGTCAACATAACGCTGGTGGCCATGGCCAAGTACCTGGCTCCGGCCGGACTCCAGGATGACATCAGCACGGTGCTCACCGGGCAGGTATTTGCGGTATTTATCATCACCGTGGCCGCCGCTGAGATTGCCCTAGGACTGGGAATAGTATTTGCCATGTACCGAACTAATGAAACGGTGGACCTGTCAGAGGCCACCCAATTGCGGTACTAATATATGTGGGTTGAATTTAAAAAGGCGCCAAACCTGATGCTCGCGGAAATGTGGAAGGAGGTCCTCGAAGGTGAGGGCCTACCAACACGCATCCTGCCGGAGGGCGACATATTGGATTGGGGCGAACGAGTCCCTTTCAATATTCTTGTCCCCAAGGGCCGGGAACACGTCGCCGAAGAGATACTGCGGAAGCTATAGATGGTTAGTGAAGCAGTAATCTGGTCCATATTCTTGTTGCCGCTCGGCTCCTTTGTGTTTGCCGCATTGGTCGTCAGGCCGTTCTTCAACCGGTTTTCTATTGTCAGCGGGTTCGTAACCATTGCTGCTTTAGGAACGGCGTTGGGGTTCTCCATAATGACCCTGCAATCGGTTATTCTGGGGCACAACCTGGAATTTGAACCCTTTGAATGGCTGGTAGTTGGTGACGCCACAATCGAGATGGGATTGCTGGTGGACCCGTTGACCGCCCTCATGCTGGTAGTAGTTACCGGAGTCAGCCTGTTGGTCCAGATTTACTCTTTGGGCTACATGAAAGGCGACCCCAGCTTCTCCCGTTACTACGCCTATATGTCGCTGTTTACTGCGGCCATGTTGGGGTTGGTTCTATCGTCCAACATCATTCAGCTCTACATGTTCTGGGAGTTGGTCGGCGTTTCTTCATACCTGCTGATCGGTTTCTGGCACGAACGCCCCGCCGCCGCCGCCGCCGCCAAGAAGGCATTCATCATCACCCGCATCGGCGACGTTGGCTTCCTGATTGCCATCCTTTACCTGTTCACCCAGGCCGACACATTTGCTGCGGCCGGGCTGAACGCTTTCAACATTCAAGACATCTGGCAGGCAGCCCAACCGGAGGCCGCAGCCGGTGCGATAATCGGCGGCGCAGCCTTGACCTGGCTGGCCCTGGGCATCTTTGCCGGAGCCGCTGGCAAGTCGGGCCAGTTTCCGTTGCATACATGGCTTCCCGACGCTATGGAAGGCCCCACTCCGGTCAGCGCATTGATTCACGCCGCGACCATGGTTGCCGCCGGTGTTTTCCTGGTGGCCCGGTTCTTCCCCATCTTCGAACAATCCGTTGACGCAATGACCGTGGTGGCTCTGGTGGGCGCTTTCACTGCAGTGTTCGCCGCGTCGATGGGCCTGGTTATGAACGATATCAAGCGCGTGATGGCCTACTCCACGGTCAGCCAGTTGGGTTACATGATGGCGGCTTTGGGCCTGGGATTATATGCCCCGGCCATCTTCCATCTGGTGACCCACGCAGCCTTCAAAGCACTGTTATTCCTGGGTGCCGGTAGCGTTAACCACGCCACAGGCACCTTTGACATGCGCTACATGGGCGGACTGCGCAAACACATGCCGGTCACTTATGTTCTGGTGCTGATTGCCGGTTTGGCTCTGGTTGGAATCATCCCGCTGGCCGGTTTCTGGAGCAAGGACGAGATACTGCTGGGCGCTTGGAACGGCGATGGGATAGTTGATACCTGGGTCAGTCGAGTGACTTTCTTCTCGTTGATTGCTGGTGTAGTTGCCACCGCCTTCTATACCATGCGGATGATTATCCTGACCTTCCACGGCGAGTTCCGTGGTGGCATTGAAAAAGAACTCGAAGACAAGGCCCAATCTGATCCGTCGGCAGAAGCGAGTCACGGCGGGCATGGCGGCATCCATCTGCATGAGTCGCCCTTTGTCATGGTGCTACCCATGGCGGTGCTGGGAGTGGCTGCGGTATTTATTGGTTACTTGGCTAACCCGCAGTGGGTTGACGAATTTGGCATCCCCCAACACTGGATAACAGGATTCTTGGCTGACGGACTTGCCGAAGCTCTGGGGGCCGTTGGTCATCAGGAGACTCTGGAATTCAGTTGGTCGATGGCTGCCGTATCGACCGTGGCAGCGTTGTCCGGCATCGGTCTGGCCGCATTGGTGTATCTGCGTAATAAGGGCCAGGGCGCTGATCCGCTGGAACGAATCAAGCCAGTACACACCCTGCTATCTGAAAAGTATTACATGGACACCCTTTACGAGAATGTGATTGTCCGTAAGTGGTTCTACCGGGTCTTTGCCGGGACGTTGGATTGGATTGAACGAAATTTTGTGGACGGGACGGTGGATCTGATTGGCTGGTTCTTCAGAAACATTGGAACCGCCATTGGCAAGTTGCAGACCGGCCAGGTACAGACCTACGCAACCGGCATAGCGTTTGGCACACTGGCAATAATTTTGGCGCTTTTGTTGGCTAATTAGTCATGGGAATTCTTTAATGGTAGAAGGCTACAACGGACTTTTAACGGCGACAGTGTTCCTGCCTATAGTGGGGGCCCTGGTCTTGTTGTTGGTCGTCAAAGGCGACAAGAACGTGCGGAATTTTGCCGTTCTGATCGCATTGGCTGACCTGGTTCTGTCGCTGATAGTCTTCAGCTTCTTTGACCGGTCTGAGGGCGCGGACCGGTTCCAGTTTGTCGACAAAATTACCTGGATTCCCGATGTGGGATTGAACGCCAACTTCTTCTTAACCGTGGACGGACTTAGCGCGCCGCTGGTGGCGTTGACCGGTTTGCTGGGCATGTGCGCAATACTGGCATCGTGGCACATTGGGTTCCGAGTCAAAGAGTATTTCATCTGGCTGTTGGTGCTCCAATCTGCGGTGATGGGTGTCTTCACATCCATGGACCTGCTGCTCTTCTTCCTGTTCTGGGAGGTGGAGCTGGTTCCCATGTTCATGCTCATTTCGGTCTGGGGTAGTGGTCGCAAAGAATACTCGGCCATGAAGTTCCTGATCTTCACCATCCTGGGCAGCGGGTTCATGTTGGTGGGTATCGTCGCGGTCTATCTCACGCCGGGCTTGGGTACATTTGACATGGTGGAACTTTCCACTAAATCAACTATGTTGACCTCTGCCGGGCTGCTGATTCCCATGGGTGGGTTGTTCTGGCTCTTCTTTGTTGGGTTTGCTATCAAGCTGCCAACCTGGCCGGTGCACACCTGGTTGCCCGACGCCCATACTGATGCGCCAACTGCGGCCAGTGTCATGCTAGCGGGTGTGCTGCTAAAAATGGGCGGTTATGGCCTGCTTAGAATCAACGTGGGCATGTTCCCTTCGCAGGCGGACAAGTTTGCCTGGGTGTTGGTGTTCTTGGGAGTGGTGAGCGTGCTCTACGGCGCAGTGATCACCATGCGACAGACCGATTTGAAACGTCTCATCGCCTATTCCAGTGTCAGCCACATGGGTCTGGTGCTGGTGGGAATTGGTTCGATAGGAATCTCCGAAGGCACGCTGACCGTGACCGGACTGAATGGCGCGGCGATGCAGCTATTCACCCACGGCACGGTAACGGGACTATTGTTCCTCTCGGTGGGCCTCGTCTACGAAAAGACGCATACTCGTTACATACCTGATTTGGGCGGTCTAGCCGGTCGAATGCCGGTAGTGGCCGTGGCCATGCTAATCGCCGGACTGGCTTCTCTGGGTCTACCGGGCCTGAGCGGCTTTGTGTCGGAGTTGTTGGTCTTCCTCGGTGCTTACGAGGCCTACGCATGGCCAACAGCGCTAGCAGTGGCTGGAATAGTTTTGGCGGCCGGTTACATCCTCTGGATGATGCAGCGGACGTTCTTTGGCGAAAGGCGCGCGTCCTTTGATGACCTGCCCGACGCCACATTGGTGGAAGCTATACCGTTGGTCTTGATGTTGGTAACAATCATCGGCGTGGGTGTTTATCCGGCAATATTGACCGACGTTTTTGAATCTGGACTTAACCCCATGGTGGACGTCCTTAATGGGGTGATTAACCCGTAATGACAGTCCACGATTTTTACGTTTTATCGCCGTATCTCGCAATGGCTGGAGCAGCGCTGCTGATCATCCTGCTCGACTTGGCTCTGCCGAAAAAGAGCTTGCTGCCCTACCTGACCTTTGCGGCACTGGCCGGGCCGTTGGTTATGAGCGTGATTCAGGTTTATGACTTGGGTTCTGCCACCAGCCTGGTTCAGGGTTCCGACGCCTTCGCAACGGAAGACCCAAGCGTTCTGCTGGGTGCGTTATCGGTTGACCGGTTCGCGCTGTTCTTCAACTTCCTGATCATTGGTTCGGTGGCGTTGGTGGTGCTGGCCTCCACTGATTACGTGCGGAACATGGAGCGGTTCCAGGGTGAGTATTTCGCCCTGATTTTGTTTGCCGCCACTGGAATGATGCTCTTGGCTGCGGCCACTGAGCTGATTACCATCTACGTGTCCCTGGAACTGACAACCCTGCCCATGGCCGCATTGACGGCCTTCCTGATGACCCCTCGCTCCAGTGAAGCCGGTATGAAATTCCTGATCATTGGGGCCGTCAGTTCGGCTCTGATGCTCTATGGAATGGCGCTGATTTTTGGCTTCACCGGCAGCACTCAATTAGCGGAAATATCAACTGCCGTTGGCCAGGCGACCGGCGACATGCCATTTGGCAACTACGCACTGTTCGTTGGTATAGTCCTGATGATTGCCGGTTTCGGATTCAAGCTCTCTGCGGCTCCGTTCCAGATGTGGGTGCCAGACGTCTATGAAGGCGGCCCCACGCCAGTGGTGGGTTTCCTGTCGGTGGCCAGCAAGGCCGCCGCATTTGCCGTGGTCATCCGTGTTTTCTTCACCGGGTTCTTTGATGTGGCTTTGGACTGGGGAATCCTAATCGCGGGTATCGCAGCGGCGTCCATGGTCATCGGTAACCTGGTGGCCATCAGCCAGAGCAATATCAGGCGCCTGTTTGGCTACAGTACGATCTCCCATGCGGGCTATATCTTGGTAGGCGTTGCCGCCGGTGTGAAGTCTGGCGACGGAATATTAAAGGCACCGGAATTTGCGGCCATCGGCCCAGACTCGGTTCTGTTCTACCTGGCAGCCTACGCAGCAGCCAACCTGACGGCGTTCTTCGCTATCACCATCATCAGTTCAAAGATAAAGAGCGATGAGATTAGCGACTACGCCGGTCTGTCCGCCAAGAACCCCGTGCTGGCCATCATCCTGGCCCTGTCGTTGTTGGCCCTGATCGGAGTGCCACCCACTGGGATATTCATCGCCAAGCTGTACGTATTCACGGCGGCTGTGGATAGCGGACTTATCTGGTTGGCCATCCTGGGCGTGATTAACAGCGCGGTCTCGGCCTACTACTATGTAAAGATCATCCGAGTGATGTTCACTCGGTCAGACGATTCAGAAGAGAAAATTTCAGCGTCGCCCGCTCCGTGGCTGGCGCTGTGGATTGCCGGGGCGGCTATGGTCTTCATGGGAATCGCGCCCGGATTTGTCATGGAAGCCGCCCAAAATGCAGTAAAAGCACTGGCGGTGTAAAGTGTCCGCGACGAGCTGCTAAAGGATTAAGTGCCAGGCTAATTAAAATAGGTTCATAATTAAGAACCTCTAAATAAGACCAGGTTCATAAAAATCGGGAACCGAGAAAACTTGAAAGCAAAACCGGGAAAGCAAGA
>CAVODA010000074.1:0-6757 GCA_963694265.1 Dehalococcoidia bacterium | reverse complement strand
GTATTAAAGTAACAGGCCGCTGGCCATGGTCACCGCGAGAGTTCTGTTACTTTTTGTTGGCCGGGTCATCTTTCAGGCCCTGCAATATCTTCTTTTGGTATTCCACGCCCCTGCGTCCAACAAACATCTCGCCCATGCTCTCGGCAAAGGAAGGAATCTCAGGGGAGGCCCCATGGATGCGGTCAATGGTGGAAAATATACCCGCCTGCCATCGGGCACGGGAGTCTAAAGCTTCCACAAACACCTTTTCAATGGCTTCAGGGTCGGGTCCGCCTTCGTTGGCCAGCATGTTGCGGAGGTCATAAAGTTCTCGGATATAGGCGTCCATCCAGGCGACTATGGGTTCTGAATTGGTTACGCAGATGTCGCGGTGCATGATTGGATCGCCAGATGCCAGTCTTGTGAGGTCGCCAAAACCGGAAGAGGCTAGAGGGCCAATGTCTTCCCAGTTGGGACTGCTGGACGCGGTGTTCATCAGCGCGATGGACACCATAAACGGGAGATGGCTGGCGGCTGCTACAAAGCTATCGTGTTCATCCACGCCTATAAAAAATGGCTTGGCACCAATAGACTCAGCCAAAGTTGTGATGGAGGAAACAGCAGATTTTTCTGCGTTGACACCAGGAATGATGCAGTAGGGTTTGCCCTTAAACATGGTGCCATCGGCGTTCTGGGGGCCAGACTTTTCTCTGCCGGCCATGGGATGGCCGCCGACAAAGCTCACGTGCTTGGGGAGTACTTCTTCGGCCCACTGCAACACGGCGCGCTTGGAACTGCCAATGTCAGTGACTACGCAACCCTCTTGGAAGTCGTCAGCGGCGGATTGCATCATCTCTTTCATGGCCATGACGGGGGTGGCAAAGACGACCACATCGGCCCCTCTGATGGCGCTGGAAAGTCTGGCCTCAACTTTGTCGAACCCACCCGATTTCTGGGCTCCCGACCTGGCGTTACTGTCGTAGTCGGTGCCTACGACGTCCACTTCTAGGTTGGAGCTTTTAATGGCCAAGGCCAATGATGTTCCCATTAGTCCTGTGCCGACGATAGCTATTGTGGTCAAAGAATCCTCCGGAAAAAACCTGGTGGATGCAAGCCTGGCCAGCCATAAAGCCGATGTAGCTGTATGTCAGCCTGAAAATCTATCTTACACCATTTATATGTACGCCAGAAAACCTAGGTTGGGAGCCTGCCGCCATCTGGTCGGCCACGGGCAATAAGGACCAGCTATTTACGAGAAGCCAACGCCGTCTCCACTATGTCTGTGCGGACTACCTTGCTGAAGGGCTGGCGTAATTTGGCCATTCCGGCCCCAAGTAGAATGTCATGTAGACCTTCATACGCGGGTTGGGTCAATGTCGGATCGGTTGGCCAGTTGTCTTGGGCCTTCAAACGGGCTACCGATTTCACCACCAATTCCAGGCTATCACCGGGGAAAAACTCTTTAACTGCCTGGCCAACATCTGCTGCGTCGTGGGTGGAAAGCCATTCCAGGGCGTTGGCGTAGCCGACCGTGAACCGGTGGACAGTCTCAGATTGAGTCTCCAGATAGTGGTTGGTTGCGGCGAAAGAACTAAAGCAAACGTGCCCGTTTTCCGGCCCAACTGCAATCACCACATGGCCAGAGCCGTCTTCCAGCAACTGCTCTGCCCAGGGTTGGGGAACGTGAATGTATTCAGCTTCACCGGCACGGAATGCAGCTATGGCATCGGGGATGTTCAGTCCGGTGACCAAGTTAATATCTGCGGGATCGATGTTGTGCCGCCTGAGAGCAGTCTGCAGCGAGGCCCAGGGCATGGGCGAGAAATCGACTGGTATCAGCTTGGCACCCTTTAGCGACTCCCACTGGAATGGGTCTTGCTTGGTCCGGCTGATGACAAAGAACCCGTCTCTGGAGTTGACCTCTGCAAAGTGCTTTGGAACCGTTTCAGCACCCCAGTCAGAGGCGATGATGCAGCGCATGATGCCGCTCTGGACAATATCTGCTTCTCCGATATTGAGCGCGTTTATCGGATGGCCGAACTCGGGCGGGCAGGTCTTGAAATCAACGTCCAGCCCCTCTTTTTCCAGAAACCCACCGGCCACCGAAACGTAGATAGGGGTGTAGAACAGGGTGCGGATGACTTCAAGAAGTCTCAGTGGCAGTCGGTTACTGTTGGAAGCCAAGGTGTCTCCTTTCGATTGCTAGACGGGATGCCTCAATTAGTTCAATAACGGTGAGTTATGCCTCAAGAAATGGCATGACCGCACCTAAGAAGGCTTCCGGGTCTTCCACCTGGGGGATGTGGCCCAAGCCAGGCAGGGTTACTTTCTGAGCATTTACGATGTTATTGAGCAGGAGATCGGCACCTTCTCGCAGCCGGTCTACCTCTCCGTAGAGGACCATTGTCGACGACGCTTTAACCTGCGGCAGTCTGGACATGATGTCGTAGTTGGAGAGGGCTTCCATCAGTTTGCTGACCCAAATTCCAGCCTTGGCACGGCTCTGGTTGTTGGCGTCCAGCCACTCCTGCCGAGGTTCGGCAAAAGTCGTGGCTTCCTTCAGTCCCTTCAGAGTGCGCGGCTTTGGAATTCCCTTGGAGTCGAACTGGTTGGCGGCTGCCTTAAGTCGGTCTTTGGCCGAGTGCGGGTCGTAAACCGGACAGCCAACCAACACCAGCTTGTCCACCCGCTCCGGGAACGACGCTGCAGTCTCAGTGGCCAGGACTGCGCCGACCGAGTTGCCAACGACGTGGGCGCGGTGGATGTTCAGCACCTGACAGGCGTGGTCCAGAGCCTGGGCATAGTCAGGCAGGCTGAAATGCCTGGTCGGTTTGTCCGAGTCACCGTGACCCAACATATCAAAGGCGTAGCAGGTGTAATTCTGGCTGATGGAGTCGATTACACCCTCCCACGTCCAGATGGATGTGCCCAGGGGGTGGAGCAGAACTACTGGATAGCCACTCCCTTTTTTAACAAAGTGCATGCTTCCCGAGGGTGTGGGTACGGTATCGGTGAGATCACGTCGTACGAACATGGAGCCATTCTCCTAAATTGAATTGCATTTTAGCCCTGCAAATTAGGCGTGTTAGGCGCGTATGGTACTCATCGCCAAGCACTCTGTCAATTTGGTTTAGACACCAAGTTTAAGTTGACCTTTGACGCCTAGTGTGGAAGAATTTGGGCATCATTTTAGTTGGGATAGGCGTGCCTGAGCCTCGGTGGTTTCACCGTGGATGCCGGGTTCATGCCCCTTTTTTACTATGACCCAGAAACCGCGACACCGGTCCGCTGCATCAAAAGGGCCATAGGGGGTAGGGTTATGGGCGAACCTACTTGGACTCGGGAAAAACTACGCAGGCTGGTCCACCGGGAGATCGGTGACTACAAGTTGATTGTTGTCTCCAATCGCCAGCCATACGTCCACGACTTGATTGGTGGCGAGCTTAGTTACGCCTCCCCCGCCGGAGGACTGACCACGGCCATCGATCCGCTCATGCAGGAATGCGGTGGCACTTGGGTCGCCTACGGTGGCGGCAAAGGCGACTGGTTGGCGGTGGACGATAAGAACCGCATCCAGGTCCCGCCAGACGACCCTTCCTATACCCTGCGGCTGGTTTGGCTCACGGAGCAAGAACAGCAGGGGTACTACTACGGCTTCTCCAATGAAGGTCTTTGGCCTTTGTGCCACAACGCTTTCATTGAGCCGACCTTTAAGACTCCCGACTGGCAGACTTACCAGTCGGTAAACAACGTGTTCGCCAGTCAGGTGCTGGATGAAATCGACGGCCAGCCCGCTGCGGTGTTCACCCAGGACTATCACCTGGCCCTGCTACCGCGATTGCTGCGAGAGGCCGACCCGGACATCATCACTGGCCAGTTCTGGCACATACCGTGGCCAACCTACGAGATTTTCCGCATCTGTCCTTGGGGTGAGGAGCTGCTGGATGGTCTGCTGGGTAACGATCTCCTGGGTTTCCACATTGGCGACCACTGCGATAATTTCTTGGAGGCCGCTTCCCGCGTCTTGGGTGCCAGGGTCCATGATGAGTACAACCTGGTTTCCCACAAAAACGAGTCCACTCTGGTGAGGCCGTTCCCCATCAGCGTTGATTTTGAGCAGGTAAATGAAGAGTCTCAGAGTCAGGAAGTAACCAATGAAGTAGGACGGCTGACTGAAGAGATGGGGTTGGGTGGGCAGATTGTTGGTCTTGGGATTGACCGGATCGACTACACCAAGGGCATCCCGCACCGCATTCGGGCCATTGGACGATTCTTGGAGAAATATCCGGAGAATATCGGCAAAGTGGTGTTCATCCAGGCCGGAGTGATGAGCCGCACCGATATCGATGCCTATCAGCTACTGTCCGACCAGATAGACCAAGAATTGGCCACCGTCAATAATCGCTTTGGCACCGATAACTGGCTACCAATCATCTATCTGCCAGATGACCTGCCCTCGGTCACCCTGGCGGCGCTGCGGCGGATCGCCCGCTTCTGTGTGGTCAGTTCCCTCCATGATGGAATGAATCTGGTGGCCAAGGAGTATGTGGCAAGTCGGTTCGACGAAGATGGGGTGTTGATCCTAAGCCCGTTCACCGGCGCGGCCAGCGAGTTGATTGATTCGGTGATCGTTAACCCCTATGCCACTGATGATTTTGCCGATGCGATCTACGAATCAGTGATGATGCCGTACGAACTGCGTCACGAACGGATGGTCCGTATGCGAACGGTGGTTGAGGAGAACAACATCTATATGTGGGCGGCCCGGTTGTTTGTAGACTTGATGCAAGGGACTCGCCGGTCACGTCGCCCAATTCGAAGCTTCTAACCTTGCTGGTCTGGTAGCCTGAACCCATGCCCCACCTCTTAAACGTCTGGCAGTCGGTGAGTCGCAAACTGTCTGAGGCCTCTAGCGTCCTGTTGCTGTTCGACTACGACGGCACCCTGACTCCGATCGTTGCCCGCCCAGAGATTGCCATCTTGTCTGATGAAACACGCCGGTTGCTCTCGCTGCTGGCAGGAATGGACCGGTTTGTTGTGGGCGTGGTCAGTGGTCGCGGTCTGGCAGACCTGGAGTCTCTGGTAGCGATCCCTGGCTTGGTTTATGCCGGTAATCACGGCCTGGAGATTAGCGGGGCTGATATGGAATTTGTGCATGCAGAAGCACCTGCTTTTGAAGAGACTTTGATGGAGGTTGCCAGCCTGTTGCAGAAGGGATTAGCCGACGTGCCGGGCATAGTGGTGGACAACAAACGGCTGACCCTGACCGTGCATTTCAGGAGCACCCCGGATTCTTACAGTGGCATGGTTGACGATACAGTTGTGGCTATCGCAAAGCCTTACTTGGATGCCGGACGCATGAAGATCACCAGAGGCAAGAAGGTGGTGGAGGTGCGGCCCAACATCGACTGGGGTAAGGGAAAAGCCATAGAGCAGATACGTCTAAACTGCGGCGATAGCCCGCTGCCAATGTTTTTTGGCGACGATGAGACCGATGAAGAGGGGTTTGTTACGGTGCAAGACGCTGGTGGTATTGCGATATACATCGGCGGCACCAGACAGAACACCAAGGCGCTGCATCAGTTGGAGTCACCGGCAGAAGTAGCTCAGGTGTTGGAGCTGCTCACTCAGATTTAAGTGAGTTAAGGCAGCCCGTTTTGCTCTACCTTAATTAGCTTGTCCAAGCGCCGTTGGAACCGTTCTTCATGGATGAAACTGGCACCCAAGAAAGCCTCTAGCACCACTTTGGTCAACTCTATTCCAATGACGCGGCCGCCGATGCAAATGACGTTCATGTTGTCATGTTCAACGCCCTGGCGAGCGGTGTAGGTATCATGACAAAGACAGGCCCGGATGCCCTTTACCTTATTGGCCGTGATGCTGGCACCCACCCCGCTGCCGCAGACCACCACGCCCCGTTCTGTGTCTCCGGAAAGAACAGAATCAGCCACTGCAACGGCAAAGTCTGGGTAATCGTCGTTGGGGTCCATGGTGTGAGCGCCAATGTCACTGACCTGGTGTCCTTGGGACTCCAGCCAGGCGACAATTTCACCCTTTAAATCAAAACCGGCATGGTCCGCGCCAACGGCCACTTTCATCAATTTACTCCATCCGGAAAGTTACCCCAGCATACGCACTGGTCTCAACTCGCGCAAGGCCGTGGGTTGGTTTTTGTGCCTGGCACCTTTGAAAACAGAGCGAAATATTAAATAAGACATGGCCGGGAGTATTTAGGCCCCACGGCCAGAATCAATTCCCATCAATCTTGGCTTATGCTAGAATGCGCTGACCTCAGATACACTCGATTATTCGCTATTTAGGCCCGGCTAGATGCTACCTATTGACGGTTAGACGGCCTACGGCGATCCGCAACTTTTATTCGGTTGGCGTGCAGATGATAAAAGCGGTCTCATTTGATTTTTACAACACCCTGGTGCGGTTCTGGCCTCCGTTGGAAGGGATACAACAGGCCGCTTGCCATGAGCTTGGTCTGACCGTTCAAGAAGATGACATTACCCGCGGATATGCCGTGGCAGATGTGCTCTTCAACCGCGAAAATGAAGAACGCCCGCTCTCCAAAAGAACCGACGAAGAGCGGATTGAATTCTTTGGCCGCTACGAGCAGTTGATTCTGGAGACCGCCGGTATCTTGGTATCAATGGACCTGGCCAAGCGGGTCTGGAAAATGGCCATGTCCGTACCCAAAGATTTCATACCCTTCGACGACTCTGTTCCCGCTCTGGTGCAACTCAAAGAGGCTGGATACAAGGTTGGCATA
>CAVODA010000073.1:0-6761 GCA_963694265.1 Dehalococcoidia bacterium | reverse complement strand
CAAATTAGGCGGTTTAGGATAATTGGATATGTCACGACTACTGACGCTGCCGTTACTGGCAGTATTAATCGCTCTGGTCGCGTGCGGGACCTCCGCAACAGAGGCTCCACAAACCAGCGCAACTGCTGCAGCAGATATAACTCCATCTGGCGCTGTTTCAACTGAAACCACGAGTGAAGTTGTTCCGGTCTCAAGTTTGTTTGAGACCGGCACCGACGTTGGCAAGAAGATACCCGACTTTGAATTCACGCTATTCGACGGCAGCGTCCAGTCAACCGCCCAGCTATCCAGCCAATGGCAGCCGGTGTTCCTCCTCTTCTTTACAACTTGGTGACCCGTCTGCCGCTCCGAGTTACGGAGCATGAAGGATCTCTGGCCGGAGTATGCCGACAGGGTAGATTTCTACGCCATTGGCCAAAGCCCGTTTGAGAGCCTGGAAAGACTGGAGTCCTACGCCCAAAAAGAAGGCTATCCGTGGCCTGTGGCTGAGATTGATCCTAAAATCCTTAAGGACCTAAAGGTGTTGCAGCAGTCCACCAAGATTGCTCTGGACCACCAAGGGGTGATTACCTACCGGGATGGCTACGCCGACGGCGGCGTGGACAAATGGCGGCAGGTCTTCGAGGAGCTGATAGAGCGCACCGGTAGTTAGGAGACTCTAGAGTCCGAATTCCGCCATAAACCCAGTGATTGCGTCATTGAATTCCAAGTGACGCTCAATGATTCCCAAGTGTTTGGCCCCCTGGATGATCTCCACGCTGGCGTTAGGCATCGCCTGGGCCATCTCGGTCGCCATCCTGGGTGTTGAACCGGAGTCGCTGTCTCCGGTGATGACCAGAGTTGGCACCGGCAGAGATGCGTAGTCCAGATAATGGTCCTCAGCATTGGACAGCAGTTGGTAGCTCTCCAGGAACCGCGCAGGGTCATTATTCCTCAGTCGCGCAGATATCTCCTGCTCCACAGCCGGATTTGCCGATAAAAACTCCGGATTGAACCATCTCTGCAGCGCCGCCGTCTCCAACCCCCGCTGATCACCGGAGATGGCCTGTCCTACACGGTGTGACATGGCCTCGCGCTCCTTGGGCGTGCGCTGATAGGTGGTGCTGATTAGAACCAACCCACGCACTACATCAGAGTGGGCAGCCGTAAAGTGTTTGGCCACCTGCCCTCCCAGAGAAAACCCCGCCAGGACGACTTCAGATATCTGAAGCTCTTCTAGCAGCATGTGGAGTTGGTCTACAAAAGGGTGGAAACTCTGCTCGCCAAGGGCTTTTTCAGTCTCTCCATGCCCCAGAAGGTCATAGGTCAGCGTTGACCGGGCGCTGAAATCTCCCAGCATTGCCCGCCAGATGTTCTGATCTAGGCCCACTCCATGGACCAAGACAATGGGCGTTGTGCCCTGCACTTCCATATACTCCAAACAGGTTCCATGGCGGTCTTTCGTCATTACCTAACAGTCCTTGGTAGTCTTCTATCCCGGTTTACTCGAGGATTGGTAAATTGACACCCTTCGGCGGTGGTGCTAGCGTCTAATCCGATGCGAGCATTACTCTGATAACCCTTTCAGCTATTTTCCTAGGAGACACTAAAACACAATGAAGTTTAGCAACTTCCTGTTCCCTGAAAGTAAAACCCCCGAAGGCGATTACGATGTTATTGAGGAATCGCTACGGGAGGCAGAATTATCCGAACAACTGGGCTACGACGTTGTATGGCTGGCCGAGCATCACTTTGACGGCGGCTGCGCCTACGTTGATCCCACTACCTTTGCCGCGGCCATCGCTGCACGGACAACAAAGATAAAGATTGGCTTTGCCGTAGCTCAGATGGCTCTGCACCACCCGATCAGGTTCGCGGAGCAGATTGCGCTGGTGGACAACATCAGCAAGGGCCGAATGATCGTGGGAGTGGGCCGAGGCACTGCCTACAACTTCTACGAGTTTAGGGGCTTTGGCATCAACCCGGACGAAGCCCATGACATGCTCTTGGAAGTGGAAGATATCCTGGTCAAATCTTGGACCACCGAAAACTTCAAACACGAGGGTAAATTTTGGCAGATAGAATTGCCCATATTACGCCCTCAGGTTTACCAGAAGCCTCATCCGCCCATGATTCGCGCCTGCTCTGGTCTAGAATCGACTCTGGAGATGGCCCGAGAGGGGCGTCCGTTCATGATGAACGTGCAGAGTGATGAAGTAACCAAAGACCGGATGAACCAATACCGCGAGACCATGTCTGCGTCCGGGCACTCCGACGAGACAGTGGCCAAAAACGTGGAAGACTCATGGGTCTGGCGCAACATATTCGTGGCAGAGACTGATGCGGAAGCTGAGAAGCTTGGCGTGCCTTACTTCCAAGAGATGCGGGCCTACCTGCAGACCAACCGTGACCGCATGAACACCACTGAGGAGTTGAGTGCCCAGGCCTCTGGGGTAGTCGGCTCAGCCCGAAACTCTCTGGAACACGGAGTAATCTTCGGTTCTCCGGACACCGTCTCGGAGAGAATCCAGAAAGCTTACGAAACCGGAGTTGGCGGCGTCATCATTCACTTCCGCCTGGGTTCCATGCCGTACGAAGTCTCCGCCAACAGCCTGAAGCTGTTCGCGGAGAAAGTCGCACCTAATTTCAGAGACTAGACTTTAGTCTGTCTTGTTGAGTTGACTACTGGAGCTGACTTTTTTGGTTAAAGTTTGGGTTATGGCCCGTTTAGTTGGCCGACTACTTTTGGTCTAGGAACTCAACTTCAAACTTGAGGGTGGCGTTCGGGGGAATCACTCCGCCAGCGCCACCGGCACCATAGGCCAAATCTGGGGGGATGATCAGCTCCACCTTGCCGCCAATGTTCATGGTTGCGACGCCTTCGTCCCAGCCCTTGATGACCCGGCCCCCTCCCAGGGGAAACTCAAAGGGTGTGCCCCGGTCAACTGAGCTATCAAACTTGGTGCCGTCCAGCAGCCAGCCCGTGTAATGGACCACTGCCGTCTTACCCACTTCAGCCTTGTCGCCCGTGCCAACGACCAGCGTCTTAATCTGTAACCCGGAAGCCGTTGTGACTGTCTCTTCTGCCATGTTTACCTCTGTATCAGTATCAGAATTGGTACTTAAGTCGGAATCGGAGGAAGACCCGCACGCTACTCCAAAAGTCGCCAAGAACACCAATATCAAAAGCCAGCGCATGAATCTTTGCCTCCGTGTTATGTAATTCGCGGTCAAACGCGCCCAGAAATGGTAGCACAACGTCTAACCCCATGAAGCAACATCAGAACCTGATGCGGGCGTATCTAGTGCCGGCGTATCAGACGATGGCAGATTATATTATGATAGCCACCTATATAGAATTAGGAGGAAACATCAATGACCGATGACTTTAGACAGCGAGTAGAAGCTGCCAAAGGCAAGACAACGGCCGTAAGCGCCGTGGATAGCAAAAAACAGATTGACGACAAGCCTGAGGTATTACTGATTGAAACTCGACTCAAGGAAAATGTTCCTCTGAGTGAGCAAGTAGACAGCACAATCTTTATCTCTGTTGAAGAACTGGACGCTGCCGCAGAGGACCGCTCCAAGCTGGATCCCCGCCTGGCAGACCCAAACGTTCAGATTATCACAACTTGAAGACTTGGTAATAGGGCAGCCGTTGGCGCCCAAATACTTCAAGAAATGGGATTCAGCAACGTAACCTACATGGCAGACGGAATGGAAGGCTGGAAAGAAGCCGGCTTCCCAACCAAAGAATAGGTTTAAACCAAACTAATGTCCGGCCCCACCATGGGGCCGGCGAACTTAGGTGGTGATTTATGGCTGAGCGAGTCTGGGACAAGTTTCTTACGGACCAGGATAGGGCCCATGTAGCAATGGGAGGCCATACGCAGGTTGGGTTTGGCGAAAAACCGGCCCTACTGTTGATTGACCTCTACCGCTGGGTGTTTGGTGACAAACCTCAGCCAATCATGGAAGCAACCAAAGAATGGCCTTCCAGTTGCGGCCTGGCAGCCTGGGACGCAATACCCGCGCTCCAAACATTACTGACAGCGGCAAGGAACGCCGGAATTCCGGTGGTTCACGCTACTGGTCGGGAAGATGACGGCCTGGCCGGCTGGAGCGTGGGACGCGAGATTTACGGCAACTCCGATCGAAGTCCGGAAGCCGTCGAACGCCGCAATCGCCGCTTTGACATAATTGACGAGGTAGCGCCGATCGACGGCGAGCCTGTTATTCGCAAAAGTTCCCCTAGCGCGTTTTGGGGCACCCCCCTCATGGGACACCTAAACGCCCTTGGTGTGGACACAATCATCGCCGTGGGTGAATCAACCAGTGGTTGCGTCCGAGCCAGTGTCTTGGACGGCTGCACCAGCCGATTCCGCATGGTTGTGGTCGAAGAAGGTGTGTTTGACCGGCATGAAGCCACCCACGCCATCAACCTCTTTGACATTAACCAGAAGTACGCAGACGTCTTACCTTTGGCAGATGTTCTGGAATATTTAGGTGAAGTGGGAGCAAAACGGGGCAACTAAACCTGGGGCCACGCCTACGGCCCTCACAGGCAGGTTGATTGGAAATTGTGCCTGTGTTAAATTAGCTGTAATAGTTTGTCCGGCATTTATTGGAGATTCGCATGGCTTATGTCACACCTCGCGACGGCGAGAACCCGGAGAGCCTGGTAAACCGATTCCGAGCTTCGGTACAGCATTCGGGAATATTACGCGAACTTAAGGACCGCCGCTTCTTCCGCTCCAAGGCTCAAAAAGAGCGTTTGGCTGCGCAGCGGGCCGCGCGACGTCGTCGTCGCCAAAACCGACGTTAAGACAAGTTCATCAGTCCACATCCAGGCGTGTTTCATGCCTGAGTATGTACCGTTGGACACTGTCACAATCAGATGTCTTTACCAGGCGACCCTTTTAGCCGCCTGTTTTCCTGAAGGCCGCAGTACGGCCTTTTTTCATTGGTGGCCAATCAAGCCTCAACGAACCTTCCCGCACCTTTAAATACCTTTTTGGGTGAGGACTTATTTAGGCGCGTTGACAGCTATATGTGCCGCTGTTAAATTGGATTAGTTGCCCTTAGCACTTGCCCATTGGAACTGCCAAGGGTAGTCACATTCAGGAGTGTACCCGTGCCTCGATACGATTACCGCTGCGAAAGCTGCAAAGAAGAATTTGAATTGCGGCAGACCTTCGCTGAAGCTGGCAAAGGTACCTGTCCCCTATGCTCAGGCAAAGGCCAACGGGTATACCACGCAGTGCCGGTCATCTACAAAGGCAGCGGATTCTACACCACCGACTACGGACGACCCAAACCCCCGGTAGAGAGCAAGAGCGAGAGCTCTTCTTCCGACTCCAAGTCTTCCACAGACTCCAAGTCATCTACTGATTCAAAGTCAGACTCGGCATCCAACTCTAGCTCCAGCAGTGATAGCTCGGCCAAGCCATCTTCTGACTCCAGCAGCAGTAGCACTTCCTCCACTCCAGCCAGTTCCAGCTAGGCCAATTTTCTAGCCCAACTGCCCGAGGAGTTGTCCCGCGAGATGTTTCTGCGGCCTTTTCTTTATTGTCCCCACGTGCAGATAGTATCTCCATGGGATTTTTGCGCACAAAATTAAACCGGAAACGCCGGTGGACAGATAGCTAATGAGAGCGTTGATACAGAGGGTCACTGAGGCGTCGGTTACCGTCGACGATGAGACCACCCGGGCAATCGGTCCGGGCCTGGTGATTTTGCTGGGTGTTTCCAAAGAAGACGACGAAGCTGATGCCAAATACATAGTAGAGAAGATATCCAACCTGAGAATCTTCGCCGACGACGACAACCGATTCAATCTCTCGGCCTTGGACATCGACGCCGGGTTATTGGTTGTGAGCCAGTTCACCCTCTACGCTGACACCCGCAAGGGACGCCGGCCAGACTTCAACCAAGCAGCAAGCGCCGACGATGCCAAGCGTCTATATGAGCACACCGTGCAGTTGTTCCAGGAAACCGGACTGACCGTGGCCACAGGTAGGTTTCAGGAGCACATGCTGGTCTCGCTGCAAAATGACGGCCCGGTAACGTTGATGCTCGACAGTGCCGACCGGCAGAAACCTAGGCGCGGTTAATCTTCACGCATGCGTTTGTCCTGAGCCAATCCACGGATCACTTGGTTAATCAATTCTCTCCGCATCCGCTCATCCAGAGCCTGTTGAAGGATTGCTTAGGTGAGGCATGGCTCCCCGTTTCCGTTCGTCCTGAGCCTGTCGAAGGGTTGCTTAGGTGAGGCATGCCTGAAGCGCAGCGGTGGTTCGACTGGTCCGATATATCGAGACTCTCGACCTCAGTCGGAGATCACCATGAGCGGAGAACTGGTGTTGGTTTACCGGAACCAGCCCATGCCGCGGAAGAAGCCGCGCAGGTAGGCTATCTGGCCGCCGTGGGCCACTGTGTCCCAAACCATCTGACCCATACACACCGAAATGGTTCGGGGCTCAGGTACGTTGCCCAGAACGATCTTCCGTTCCAGTTCTTCGGGCGTTATATTGGCCAAGAAATCTCTGGTGTGGTTTTTTACCGACTCATAGTAGGCCAGTTGCGCCGATCTTGTAGGCGGGTTCCACTGGGCCACCTTGGCTGCGCTCCAGCCAACACCACGGTCGTCTTCGTCGGCAGCCATATCAAACTGCTTGTGCCATTCTTCGGAGATCCAAATCTGAGGCGCATCGCGAAATCGCGTCTGGATGAACATGTCAGTCACGCGAGTCAGATGCCACAGGATCCAGGCCACCGAGTTG
>CAVODA010000072.1:0-6826 GCA_963694265.1 Dehalococcoidia bacterium | reverse complement strand
AGGCGAATTTTGTTCGGGTCAGTGGGGTTGGTTGTGGCCATCAGTGGGACTCCTAAATTTAATAGTTAAATAATATTGCTGTGACTGTGACTAAGAATGGCGATATCGTAGCACTCAAAGGGATTGCGGGGCTACCAGGCATGAGGATTGGGGCAAGCACTCCACGTAAGACCTGCCCCAAAAAAAGAGCGGCCACCCTGTTGAGGGTGGCCGCTCTCAATCCGTTCTAATCAGTAGAACCGATTAACCCTTGGCGGGGAACCAGTCCTGCTTCCAGGGGAAGTCGCCATTGGCGTCATCGTAGGCAGGTCCACCAGCGTTCACGCGGTCCCGGTAGGGGCTGGTGATGGGCTCGCTGTACGGATAGATACCGCCTTCGTAGGTGCCAGGGCCCTTCTTGAAGTGCTTGGCTGACTCTGTGGTCTCCACAAACGGCATGTTTATGTCGTATAGAGAAGCCACAGACTTGGGTCGGGGGCCGGCCTTGGAAACGTGACCGTAAAGTTCACGTCCCATGATCCGCTCGGCGGTCCATACACAGTCAATCAACTTGTCGATGTCCACTCCGGTGGGTATGCCCATGTCGTCCATCATGTGGAGCAGGTCTTCGGTGGGGGCCATTCCGGTGGAACGACCGTTGCCACAGTAAGGGCAACCGCCAAATCCGCCGATGGTGCCGTCCAATTCCAGGGTATCGTCGGGGCCTAGAACCCGCATGGCGGCGTAAGCAGAGGCGATGGCCATGTTACGACCGTTATGCAAGTGCAGGCGAATGTGGTTGATCTCCGGCCACCTTTCCTTGACCCGGTAGACACTTTCTTCAACCTTTGCCGGTGTGCAATGGCTCATTGGGTCGCCCATGGAGGCGCTCCGGACGTCGATTCCAACCTCGTCCCACATGCTGTGCTGTCGCTCAAGCATGGTCATCAGGTTGTCAACGGGAAATTCACCCATGAAGTTGGAACCCCATGATGCGTTGGTCCCGATGCCGGCCTCTTTGACGTTCAGTTCTTGGGCCTGGGCGATGACCTGGGGCCAGCGCTCCATTTCTTGCATCTGGGTTCGGTTGGTGTTCCGGCGGACGAAAACGTCGCACATGTGGACGTTCAACCGAGGGAACGCATCGCGCTCGATGGTCAACGGGGGAGAGTAGGCCTTGGCCCGTTCCACGCCCCTCGAATTTAGGGCCAATGCGGTGTAGGTGACACCGGGCTTGGGCTTGAACGTGGTTACGATCTCATCGATCCGTTCCATCTGAGGAGTCCATTTGGGACTCACAAATGAACCGACCACAATCTGCTGCAGACCCGTCTCAGACAGCATGTCCAGGAGTTCAACCTTGTCCTTAACAGAAATCTGAGCGTCTTCAATCTGCATGCCTTCGCGCATGCCCTCTTCCTTGTATTTAATCTTAGGGTAATCCGGCATTTGGGCCTCCTTAATCGGACATTTCTAAATCGGCTATGTTAGTTGGATATCACACTGCGCCTAGCCGTAACCGGCGCACGGAAATCTAGCTCTCGTTGCGAGCGTTTCCAGTTGGCCGGATTGTATGGCGGCCACAGATTCATGTCAAGAATTTGGGGGTCATAATGCAGACTTACTAAACGCAAATTTGGGCATCTGATGCCTGCCTAATCCTCATCTTGACACCAAATCCACGGCCCTTCTATAATTCCATTTGTAATCGGCACGCGTGTGCCGTGTTTAAAAATAGAATAGTCTAGGCACGTAGGGGAGCTCGGTTTAGCCGGGCTGAGAGGGCGGCCTTCAATGCCACCGACCCTTGCGAACCTGATCTGGGTAATGCCAGCGGAGGGAAACGGACTAGATTGCTAACTTTTGTTGGCCGTCAATATACACCGTTGGCGGCTATTTTTGTACCCAAAATCATGTCTAGATTCCCATATTCACGCCCAGATTTAATGCCTATCGGCGGATATCTAGCACGGCCCGGGTAGGAAAAAGTTGGCAACTGACACGGCAGTAGAGCCCAAAATACGGATTGATTCGGTCCACAAGTCGTACTTCATCGACGGCACACATCAGGAGGTGCTCGGCGGTATTGATTTGGTTGTTAACGCGGGCGAATTTGTCAGCATCGTCGGCCCTAGCGGCTGCGGTAAAAGCACCCTATTAAATATCATCGCCGGACTCGACCAACCCGACTCCGGTTCAGTTGAACTAGCCAGTGAGCGCCCCGGTGAACTGCTTAAAACCGCAGGGGAAAGGCTGGGTCAGACCGGCTACATGCAGCAAAAAGACCTACTACTGCCCTGGCGTACGGTGCTCGACAACACGACCCTCGGCCTGGAACTGAAAGGGCTTTCCAAAAAACAGGCCCGGGAGCAAGCCCTAGAATACACGGAGGCCTTTGGGCTCAAGGGTTTTGAACACCAATACCCATTTGCCCTCTCCGGCGGCATGCGGCAGCGGGCAGCCTTCCTCCGGACCATGCTCATGGATCAAGACGTGGTCCTCCTGGACGAACCCTTCGGCGCGCTGGACGCGTTGACCAGAATCCAGATGCAAGAATGGCTGCTCCAACTGTGGGAATCACTGAACAAGACCATTGTCCTGATAACCCACGATGTTGATGAGGCGTTGCTTCTTTCAGACCGGGTGTATCTGATGAGCGCCAGACCTGGCCGGGCCACCCTGGTGCTAGATGTTGATCTGCCCCGTCCCCGTCATTACGACATGGTCACCATGCCCGATTTCAGCGTCCTTAAAGCACAGTTGATGGAGCCGCTCCGGGCGCAGAGCCAGACATTCAAGTTCCAACCCATCAAAAGTTTTGGGCAGGCTGGGTCATAGATGTCTGTCTCTAGAACACTCTCTGGCCTGCTCACCTGGCTGATTCCCTTTGGAATTCTGGTCACGTTAGTGGTGGCTTGGGAGCTGTGGGTGCAGTTGGCTGACGTGCCAAAGTGGCAGCTACCAGCGCCGTCGGCGATTGCCAAAGAACTGGTTTCCAGCAGCAGCCTGCTCTGGGACCACACGCTCGTAACTCTGCAAGAGATTGTGTTTGGATTCCTGGCGGCATTGATCGCCGGGCTGGTCTTGGCGGGGGGAATAGCTTACTCCCGGGTGTTGGAACGCTCCGTCTACCCCATAGTCATCGCATCGCAGACAGTTCCTATAATTGCCATCGCCCCGCTGCTGCTGATCTGGGTTGGCTACGGTCTCACCCCCAAGATAATCATTGTGGCGCTCATTTGCTTCTACCCAATTGCCGTGAACACGGTAGACGGACTGAAGGCCACCGACCCGGACATGGTCAACATGCTGCGCACTCTGGGCGCGTCTCGGTGGCAAATATTCACCAAGTTGCAGATACCAACGGCGCTGCCTTTCATGTTCTCAGGCATCAAGATTGGCGTTTCCGTGAGCGTGATCGCCGCCGTGATTGGCGAGTGGGTGGGATCCAGCGAGGGACTTGGCTACCTGATTACCTACTCGCAGCCCCTGTTCTTAACCGCCAGGGTATTTGCCGCAATAGTTGTGCTCTCAGTCATGGGAATTGGCCTATTTGTGCTTGCGGTGGTGGCCGAGCGAATGATGATGCCTTGGCACTTCAATGAAAAACGATCAAATTCTATGCGCCAACTTTAGGTGCCAACTCTAAGCGCGTCTTAATTAGTCAAAGAAAGACAAAACCGAGGCAAGAGGAGATAACCCATGAAATTCCTAGCGAAACGAATCGCAATATTACTGTCGCTACTATTCTTGGCCAGCATGCTGGCCGCGGCCTGCGGAGGAGACTCAGACGAACCCGAAGAACTGATTGACGTCTCTCTCGCACTGGACTGGTTCCCCTGGTCCAACCACTCCGGTCTCTACGTGGCCCAGGAACGGGGTTACTTCGAAGATGAGGGCTTGAACGTCAACATCTACGTCCCTGGTGACCCATCTACGGTGCTGCAGACGGTCGGCTCAGGCCGAGACGATTTTGGCATCAGCTACCAGCCAGAGCTGCTGATTGCCCGCGAAGCCGGAATCGAAGCCGTGTCCATCATGGCTATGGTGCAACACCCGCTTAACTCGGTGATGGCCCTGGCCGATTCTGGGATTGTCGAGCCTAAAGACCTAAAGGGCAAGAAAGTAGGCGCACCCGGACTGCCTTCTGACGAAGCCCTGATAGACACCATGCTCCGCCATCAAGGTCTGACCATTGATGACGTTGAAATGGTCAACGTTGGCTTTGATCTGGTATCCGCGCTGATCAGCAAGAATGTGGACGCCATCGTCGGCGCCTACTGGGTCCACGAGTCCATTTCAGCCAATAACCTGGGCTTTGACCTGAACATCATGCGAATGGAAGAGAACGGAGTGCCGGACTTTTATGAGCTGGTGATCGTAGCCAGTGAAGACAAGATTGCCAATGATCCGAAAACCATAGAGAAGTTCGTCAAGGCTGTAACCCGAGGTTACAAGGACGCCATCGCCGATCCGCTGGACGCCGTGGCCGTGCTGAAGAGCGTTAAACCGGAGACCGATCTGGAAATCGAGAATCCTGGTGTTGTGCTGCTGGCCCCTTTGTGGGCAACAGACAACGGAGTGTTTGGCTGGCAGGAAAAGTCACGCTGGGAAGACTTCGCCGCGTGGATGGTTGAGTCGGGCAGGCTGACCTCCGCCGACGCTGCGGCTTCTGCCTATGACAACTCCTTTGTGGAAGACGCCAATTAATCAGAGTTATTTAAAACGGGGCACCGGGAAGCCGGGACGCCGAATAATACGGCTGCGATTTAGGCCCTGGACTTCAGGCTCAGTGCTATACTTTTAGCGAATTGGGCAGCCTGAATCGCAGGCGTAATTATTTGGGGGATACACCTATATGTCGCTTTATTTCCTATTGGGCTCACTGACACATGACGGCCAACGAATGCTCCATAGTGACCCAAACTTAATTGTTAATCGCACGCGGGACATGAACATACCCGGTGCAGAGATATTGAACCAATACGCCGTGCTTGGCCGATACGACTTCGTCATGCTGGTGGAAGCCGATGACAACGACGCCGTGGCACGGTTGTCTCTGGAACTGGGCATGCACACAGGGCTCCACCTGGAGACGCTGCCTGCAATCCCCGTTGGCTTCATGGGCGACTGGAGGACCCCAGACCCCTCTGATCAAGCGGAGTCCGTTGGCCTCACGCCAGACTTCACTCCTGAAGACGGTCCGGGCGACGAGTAGTTTTCCCGCCCAAATCTTGGTGACACTACGGTGCTACCAATCTCTCGGTATCCGAGTTTCCCAGTATTCCGATATCCAAGTTTCCCGGTAACCAAGTTTCAAGGAAGCGAATAGTTTGGGTTTAAGCGACGATTTTCGTGCCGGTGTCGGGCCCATCTGGGAAAAGGTGGTAACGCATCCGTTCGTGTCCGAGATGGCTGACGGCTCTCTGGACCGGGCGAAATTTCAGATATATTTTGACCAGGATTACCTGTTCCTCAGGGACTGGGCTATTCTGCTCAGCCTGGCCATCGCCAAAGCCCCTGATTTTGACGCTGCCCGCCAACTGGTCAGTTTCCTACACTTGGGGTTGGGCGGTGAAGAGGGCCTGTTCCAAGAGGCGTTCCGGGAACGCGGTCTTTCCAGGGAAGACGTAAAAAACCTGACCTACTTGCCCACCACCCAGAACTACAGCGGCTATCTGCGCACCCAAGCTTATGAAGGCACCTTTGTTGAAGTTGTCGCCACGCTGCTGGCCGTGGAGTGGCCCTACCTAGACTGGGCGGTGCGGGCTGAACACGCCGGTCAAAAACCAGGCGACCACTACTACCAGACATGGATTGACATCCACACCAGCCCCGGCATGTCTGGGTTCGTATCCTGGCTCCGCTCCGTAGTAGATGGAAGCAACCCCACCCCGGACCAGCGACAAAAACTACAAGACATTTTTACTAATGTTCTACGCTACGAGTACCAATTCTTCGACATGGCTTACGACGGCGAGGCGTGGCCGGAATGATTCAAAGCGGGAGAATAATACCTGCCGCAATGACCATCGCGGGATCAGACTCGGGCGCCGGTGCTGGCGTCCAGGCTGATCTGAAGACATTCGCCGCACTGGGTATCTACGGCACTTCAGTCTTGACCGCCATCACCGCTCAAAACTCTGTCGCGGTAACAGCCGTACACGAACTGCCAACCGACGTTATTGAAGCCCAGATTGAAGCGGTCATCTCTGATATTGGCGCGGATGCCGTTAAAACAGGCATGATCTCCAGCAGCGTCATCATCGAATGCGTGACGACCTACCTGAAAGATTCCATGAAAAAATACCCGGACATGACCGGGCTACGTCAGATTGTGGTGGACCCGGTGATGGTCGCCAAGAGCGGCGATGCACTGTTACAGGAAGAGGCCGTGGGAGCTTTGCGAGAGCTGTTGGTGCCCCTGGCTGCTGTGGTAACGCCCAATATCCCGGAGGCCGAGACTCTCACCGGACTGACGATTACCACCGATGATGACGTTAACAAGGCTGCCAAGATGATTGTCGCCATGGGTGCGGCCTCCGTGGTCATCAAGGGCGGCCACCGGGAAGGCCCCGCGACCGATGTGTACTTCGACGGCAGTAGCTTCCGGGAGTTCACCTCGCCCCGTTTCGACACCGTAAACACCCACGGCACCGGCTGTACCTTCGCATCTGCGGTGGCGGCTGGACTGGCCCAGGGTATGAAAACCGAAGACGCCGTGGGCCAAGCCAAGGAATTCGTGACTGAAGCCATCCGAAATTCGTTTCCAGTGGGCCACGGACACGGGCCCTTGAATCACTTCTACAATTTCTGGCCAAAAAATCTATAGCCGGAATTTTCGATA
>CAVODA010000071.1:0-6828 GCA_963694265.1 Dehalococcoidia bacterium | reverse complement strand
TTTTTTATCTCGGTAATTTAACGTTTACTCGAGGACTATGTTGTCGATGAGTCTCACGGAGCCCATTTGGACTGCCGCTGAGACCATTGCCCGTCCTTCAACGGTGGTCAGTTCATCCAATGTAGTCATGCTGGCCACGCTGACATAATCGATTTCATCTACCGCAGCTTCCGCCCGCAATATGTAGCTGGCTGATTCTCGCAATGCGTCTCCGTTACGTTCGCCACCAGACCACAAGAGGTACATCTGGCACAGTGCTCGGTGAATCACCGTCGCAGCCAGGCGCTGTTCGGGAGAAAGCTGGACGTTGCGACTGCTCATAGCTAGACCGTCCGACTCGCGAATGGTCGGCATCACCACCACTTCCACGCCCATATCCAAGTCCATGGCTAATTTCTGGATGACCACCACCTGTTGACCGTCTTTCTGGCCGAAGTAGACCCGGTCCGGTCGCATGACATTGAACAACTTGGATACCACGGTGGCCACACCCCGGAAATGGCCCGGACGGTGCAGCCCCTCCAGTTTGTCGGCCAACGGGCCTACGTCCACCCAGGTATTAAAACCTTCCGGGTAAACCTCATCAATCGTCGGGGCGTAGACTAGGTCGACCTCATGACGGCGAAGCATCTCCAGGTCGCCTTCCATGTCGCGGGGATACTTCTCCAAGTCCTTTTGGTCGCCGAACTGAGTCGGGTTAACAAAGATACTCACGGCGACCGTCAGGTTGTCGGCTCTAGCCTGGTCAACCAGGCTGAGGTGCCCGGCGTGTAGGGCGCCCATGGTTGGCACCAGGCCAACCGGTTTCACGGACTCTCGACAAGCCTGGGACATTTCATTGTTGGTGGTGATGACTCGCATACTCTGCGGTACCGCCTGCGCCATTTTGATTCACCTGGTTATCGAATTGGTGCGACTTTTGGGTTGGTTCATTTTTGCTAGGTTGCCAATTCACTGATGGACGGAATCCCGCCCAGGCCGGTGGCTTGATGGAGCGCCCGAAGTACTGCCTGGGCAGTGACCTCCACAGCGGCAGCTCCTAGGGAAGTTAGGTCTAATTCGGAGTCGTTATGTCCGGTCGACAGGGCGAACATTGTGTCGCCATCCCGGACAGTATGGCAAGGACGAATCGTCAAGGCCAGGCCGTCGTGGCTCACTCTGGCCAGATAGTTGGTGTCCTCTTTCGTGAGTTTGGCATCAGTGGCCACCAAGCCAATTGTGGTGTTCACCGGGCCGGAAGGTGCATCATCTTTGCCGTTTAGCAACATGGCCACCGGGTCGTCGAACCCGCCGCCAGTGCGTCTTGGGCCAGCCAGGAGTTGTCCGTTGTTGTAGTCCCAAACGCCCCCCACGGCGTTTACCGCCACTGCGGCGGCAATGGTCTGTCCGGTGGATAGTGTTATGGCTGCAGTGCCGATGCCACCCTTCACGCCCCGACGCCCGCCACCCAGTTTGGCAACGGTCGCTCCAGTACCGGCACCTACACTGCCTTCAGTCATGGGTTCCGAGTTGGCAACCCTACAAGCGCTACGACCGTCTTCAGCGCCAGGCCGCACCTTTGAGGTGATTAGACCAAGGTCATAGAGGATGGCAGAGGAGACGATGGGCACGATAGTCGAGCCGACTTTGTAGCCGATTCCTTGGGATTCCAAGTAGGCCACCACCCCAGACGCGGCGTCTAGGCCAAAGGCGCTGCCACCACTGAGGATAATGGCATGGACTTGATCGACGCGGTGGGCAGGACGGAGCAGGTCCGTTTCTCTGGTACCGGGGGAGCCACCACGGACATCCACGCCGCCAACGGCGCCTTCACGGCAGAGAAAAACGGTGCAGCCGGTGGCATTTTCCAAATCTGTGTAGTGGCCAACTTCCAGACCAGAAACGGCGGTGATGGTCTGGTTCATTACGCGCCCAGGAGACTGGACGGGCCGATAATTTCGGCAAAATAAACACCCCGACGCAGCGGGGCGCGATTGAAGGCAACTTTCATGTTGTGGGCCGTCTCGGTCATCTCAGATCCCAGCGGCGATGCTGTGTTTCGACTTTGTACTAAACGTGCCTGACGCTCACCCCCCGTGCGGGTGGATGGCGGTTTTATTTTAGTCTGGCTCCAAATAGCGTGTCAAACGAAATTCGTGCTCGTCGGGCAATCATCATTTAGGCGGCGGCAGGTTTTTCCACTCGGTAGTTGGGAAAGGGTATGAAAGAAATGATGACGGCAGACACAACGGTCAGGATGCCCACGTAGTAGAAAATCGAGCCGTACCCGCCCACGTTCTCAATGATGAAGGCCGCGATGAACGGCGACCCAAACCCAAGCATTCCATTGATCCCAAAGATTAGACCGGAGGCGGTAGCCTCGGTTCCCCTGGGCACCACGTCCAACAGCGCTGCCAGGATGATTTGCTGTAGCGCAAAGCTGAACAATCCAATCCCGCCCAGCAACACCGCCAGCATCAGGCTATCTCCGGCGCTGACCACGAACATTGCCAATATGGCAGCAATTATCAGGCCGGGCACCAAGACTTGTTTTCTCCCAAACCTGTCAGACAGATAGCCAAGGATGGGCGCGGACACGATGCCCATACCCGTGAGCAGAGCCAAGTGGACACCGGCGGTGAAATAGCCCATGTCCAGTCCGCCGTCGGTCGCATTTTTGAGGTAGAACGGTGACCATTGGAAAAGTGCGTTGTTGGCCACGCCGCGGATAGCTGCCGCCAATACCAGCGTGGCAACCATCGGGTTCTTGAACATGACCAAGCCTTCCCGGTAGGCGGCCATCACCTTACGTTCGGGAGGGGGTTTATTTTCGTCGCCTGCTTCTTTCCCCACGTCTTTGAGCGACCACCATACAAAGATGGCCATGATCGCAGCAGGGGCAGCATAGATCAGCAGGATGTGCCGCCACAGCATGAAGGTAAGCAGACCGCCCGCGACCAAAGGCGCCATCACGTTGCCGACGTTGGAACCGAAACCGTGCATCGATATGGCAAAGCCGCGCCGGTCAGGGAATCTTCGGGAAAGGGCAGCGGTGGAAGGTAGATGCCACAGTGCGCCCGGGACGGACACGATGAGCACTGCAATGGTCAGGACGAACAAATTGGGGGACGCCGCCAATACCAAAAATCCCAGAGCGGCCCAGATCATGCAACCAGTGAGTATCGCCCCCCAACTGGCTTTCATCTGGTCGACGATGGCCCCACCAATCAGGTTGACGGCACCAAACCCACCTTGGCGGATGCCCAACATGAAAGCAACCTGGAAGTTTGAGAGGCCCATGGCGGCTTGAATCGCCGGCATGAAGATTGGGAACCCTTGGTCATACAGGTGGGAAATCCCATGACCGAAAGATAGGCTGCCCAATATGAAGTTACGGCTTTGCCGACGGTCAGTTGGTTGCTGTATCGCTTCCGCCATCAATTCCCTTACTAAGGCAAACGTTTTCAAATAATCGAATATTCTGGGCCACGGCTGATTCTAAGGTCTGTGGATAGACCGCGCAAGTACCAGCCTGCCAGGAGACCCTGGATTCACCCGGATAGCCACCGTCACAAGGCCGATTCCGACCGCTGAGCCGGTATGCTATGCTACGGCCAATTTCCTGCCTAACGAGACTGTAGCCTCGCTTAATTGGCAACTATCTACTACTTGATGAATTGGATCGGAGGAACCTAAATGCCCTACGAGGGACTGAGTTTAAAGGGACAAACCGCGTTGGTTACTGGATCTGGACGTGGCATTGGCGCCGCTCTGGCGGTGGGACTGGCCCAAGCCGGCGCTGATGTGGCGGTATCTGATCGTCCCGACCGTTTGGACCTGGCGGAAGAGACCAAAGCCAAAGTGGAAGCAGAGGGAGTCAAAAGCGCGGTCTATGCTCTAGACGTCTTGGATCTTGCCAGTATGCCCAAGACTATTGATCAGATAGTGAGCGATTTTGGCCGACTGGACATCCTAGTCAACAATGCGGGAATACGCATACCAAAACCGGCATTGGAAGTAACTGAAGAAGACTGGGACGCGACAATAGACATCAACCTGAAGGGTGTTTTCTTCTGTGCCCAAGCGGCTGGCAGACACATGGTTGGTCAGGGGTACGGCAGAATCATCAACCTTGGTTCACAGTTATCGGAGGTGGCGTCCAGAGGGCGTTCTTCCTACTGCGCCAGCAAGTTTGGCGTGGCGGGCATCACCAAGGTAATGGCCGTTGAATGGGCCCCACACGGCGTCACGGTGAATGCCATCGGCCCCGGCCCAACGAGCACTCCCGGCATGATAGCCGCCAGCAGCAGGACCGACGAAGAAGTTCAGGCCGAGCTGGACGCCCACCTGCCCTTGGGCCGCCGTATGGACCCGTCAGAGATGGTGGGCGCGGTGATCTATCTGGCCAGCAAGTCGTCGGCCGGCACTACCGGTCATCTGCTGATGGTTGATGGTGGCTGGACCGCGATTTAACTCCTCGGTTTAACCCCGCGTTTTAACTTAGAAAATCTAGACCCGGTAATAGGAGCTATACCATGGGCCTTGAAGGTCTGGAACAGCGGATACAAAAACTGGAAGATATTGAAGAGATTAAGAAACTGAAGCACCGTTATTGCGGCCTCTGTGACGACCACTATGACGCAGACGCCCTGGCTGAGCTTTTCACTGAGGACGCCGTTTGGGACGGAAAGGAACGCGGCCGCAACGACGGACGAGAGGCAATACGGGAGTTTTTTCAGAACGCACCGGCACGTCTGCCTTTCGCCATTCACATGGTAATGAACCCAATCATTGAAGTGTACGGAGACCGCGCTACTGGAGTCTGGTACCTGTTCCAGCCTTGCACCTACGCCGAGGGGAATCAGGCGGTGTGGGGGTCGGCCCGTTACGACGAGGAATACGTGCGGGTCAACGGAAAGTGGATGTTCCAGCACCTGACTCTTAGTTCCCATTTTTGGACGCCATTCGAAAAAGGCTGGGCGGAAGCCAAGTTTGCTTAAAAACAGACAAAACGGGATAAAAACCCAGTTCGCATACCAGTTCCCATAATTGAAGTAGGACCAACCGATGCAAAGACAGCACACCAACAAAATGGACGGCATGGTGGCCATCGTCACCGGGGCCAGCCGAGGTTTAGGCCGGGCCATTGCCAAGGAATTTGCCGCTGAGGGGGCCAAAGTGGTGGTCTCCGCCCGCCGCAGTTCGCCTACCGGCCTGCCCGGCACCGCGGTGGGGACCGCCAACCAGATTAGAGACGAGGGCGGAGAAGCCATGGCGCTAACCTGCGACGTTTCCGACGAAGAACAGGTCATGGCCATGGTGGGTCAGACCATCGACATGTACGGCCGAATCGATGTTCTGGTGAACAATGCCGGCGTCATGGTGCTGGGAGAAACCCTGCTGGATATCGCGCCGGATACCTGGGACGAAAGCGTGGCTGCCAACCTGAAAGGGCCATACCTCTGCTCCAGGGCAGTTCTGGCCACGATGATTCAGCAGCGCAGCGGCAGCATCATCAATATTGGCTCTCGCATGGGCAGCGACCACCAACAGGGCGGCGGAGTTCTCTACAGCGCTACCAAAGCCGCCGTGCATATGTTCAGTCTTTGTCTGGCCGAAGAACTCAGGGAGCACAACATAGCCGTGAACATACTCTCGCCGGGCGGCCTCAAGACAGAGGGTTCAGCAGCCATACCCTGGGCCCAAGGAGACTGGGAGCAACGGGTGGAGCCGGAGGCGGTTGGCCCCAGCGCGGTCTACCTGGCCATGCAAGACGCTTCCACTTTCACCGGCCAACTGGTGCTGAGGGCCGAGTTTGGGGAGACATGGGGGAAATAGCTCATTAGCGGTCAGCGACGGTCTTATCTGCCTTGGTTTGTACTGCCAGGATTGCTCTGTTGAAATCTGTCACACTGAGTGTAACGAATGGTCTCATTGCTTTTGGAAATTGTTCTACCACTGGCTACGAGATTCTTCGGCTGACGCCTCAGAATGACAGGGCTTGAAGAGATTTCACCTAAAGGCTGACCGCTGAATGCTCCCGGCTATCAGCTACCGGCTTTTTGGCCAAAGCGGTTGTAGGATGTTACGTCTACTGAGGGAATCCGAGTGGTAGGGCCGAAACCGCCTCGGGGATAACCCAGAGGGCTCAGGCACAACGTTTCCACGTGATCAGGTATTCCCAGCCAATCTTTGACCTTTTGTTCCTCACGCAAGTGGGTCGTGGTAATGCGAGTGCCCAGACCGAGGGCGCGGGCAGCCAGGAATAGGTTCTGGATTGCCAGCCACACTGAAGAAGCATACCGGCCTCGCTCAATGGGTTCGCCAATGGTGTATGGCTGGCCTCCCATTGTGTGGTCGGCGCAGATCAAGATCATGGCTGGGACCTCTGGCATGTGGTTGGCCAAATAACGAGCCGAGCGGTAAGCCGGGAGTTCGTCCGGCGGGGCGGTTGCTCCCATAGCGCCCAACCACAGGTCTCGATAAAGTCCGCCGATCTTCTCGATCAAATCCCGTTCAGTTATCGCAATGAAATGCCACGGCTGTTTGTTTCCCCCGCTGGGAGCTTTGGTTGCAGCATCCAGTATCTTCTGGATGTCCTCCAACGGCACCGCGACCGGCTTATACCGGGTGAACTGCCGTTGGCTATAAATGGCTTCAAAAACGCCAATGTCGTCCATATTCCTCTTAACTCCGTAAGTGCCGGTTTAAACTTTGGGTTGAGCGATGAATACCGGTATAAACCTGCTGGTCTTTTCCTGGTATTCCTTGTACGGAGGGAACGCCTCGACGGCGATGTCCCAAAGTCGGGTTCGCTCCGCAGAATCCGCCACTTCGCGTACTTTCATG
>CAVODA010000070.1:0-6877 GCA_963694265.1 Dehalococcoidia bacterium | reverse complement strand
TGGTTGGCCTAGTAGCGTCCGCCGCCACCGCCGCCGCCACCCTGACGACTGAAGCAATCGCTGCAGTAGACGGGTCGGTCGCCACGGGGTAGGAACGGTACAGTGGCTTGATTGCCACATTCTGCGCAGACCACTGAGTGCATTTCGCGAGGACCGCGGTCGCCGCCGAAACCACCGTCGGATGGTCGGTTTGCTCGCCTTGCCTCACGGCAAGATGTGCAACGCTTGGGTTCGTTTGTGTAACCCTTTTCGGCATGGTACGACTGATCGTCCGCCGAGAATATGAACGATTGTCCACACTCCACGCAAGTTAGGTTTCTGTCCTGGTAACTCATATTTGACTTCCCTGTATGATAATAGTTGGCAAGAGACTGCTCACGGAGACGATAAGAAGCGGAATGCTAGAATGTGACCCGGAGGGGCATAAAGCCCATGGATACCTGTAGACCGATCTAGTGTGCCTGTAGAGAGGTGAAAGAATGCTGCCACTGTTGGAGAGCATAACATATATTAACAACGTGCGCATACTGATTTTGTCACCAATCCCCCAAAGTGCCTGAAACTCGCTAATATAAGCCGAGTTTGGATGACCAGGTGGACGTAAAAAACACCAATTCGAGCCCGACCACGCCGAGCGCTGCTCTGGTTGCCAGCAAGTAATCAATCGATCTTTGTTGTTTCAATGGACTATCTCGCGATCCAATTTTTCGTAAAACAGCTAATTTTTGACAAATTACGGCAAAGGCAAACAGTGCTCTTTATGAGTATCCGGAGTTAATCGTGTGGTTATTCACTGCTTGCGTGTCTGCGCGCCGGCTAGGTAAACGTACAGCGAACGGCTTTTCACCCCCGATCCTCACTCCTCCGCCTCCACCACAAATCTGACCAGGCTGCGTTTGAAACCAGATTAAGCCAATGGCGCAACGCTAGAACAACCATTCCCGAAACGAAAACGTAAGTCGGTGGCGTTTGTAAGCTCAGAGGGACATTGCCTGAGGACGGGTGCCAGCAATAAAAATGGGGTCTTTGGTTCAACACCAAAGACCCCACTGTTTGCCTAGTTAAGAAAGCTGATAGCTATCAGCTAACGGCTAAAGACCGGCGTCGGCACGGAGGGCGTCTGCTTTGTCTGTCTTTTCCCAAGTCAGGTTCAGGCCGTCGCGACCAAAGTGGCCGTAAGCAGCCGTGGGCTGATAGATAGGGCGGCGTAGGTCCAAGTCACGGATAATCGCTGCAGGGCGCAGGTCAAAGTGCTTGGCAACCAGCTCGTGGATCTTTTCGCTGTCCACTTTGTTGGTGTCAAAGGTCTCAACCGCGACCGAAATCGGGGTTGCCACGCCAATGGCGTAGGAGACCAGAACTTCGGCGCGGTCGGCTAGGCCGGCGGCGACTAGGTTCTTGGCAACGTAACGGGCAGCGTAAGCGGCCGAGCGGTCAACCTTAGTCGGGTCCTTGCCAGAGAAAGCGCCACCACCATGACGGGCGATGCCGCCGTAGGTGTCAACGAGAATCTTCCGGCCGGTCAGTCCGCTGTCGCCGGCGGGGCCGCCGATGACGAACCGTCCGCTGGGGTTGACCAAGATCTTGGTGTTGTCGTCGATCAGTTCAGCGGGGACGATCTTTTTGATGACATGGTCGATCACGTCTTTTTCAATCTGCTCATTGGTTGCTTCCGGGTTGTGTTGGGTGCTGATGACCACTGTGTCGACGCGGGCGGCGACACCAAATTTGTACTCAACTGTGACCTGGGATTTGCCGTCTGGGCGGAGGTAAGGGACGATGCCCTCTTTCCGGACCAGGGCCAATTGTTCAACCAATTTCTGGGACAGGCTGACTGTGAGGGGCAGCAGTTCAGGAGTCTCGTTGCAGGCGAATCCGACCATCATTCCTTGGTCGCCGGCGCCGGTCTGCAGCATGGCTTCTTCAGCGGCATCACCGCGTTGTTCCAAGGCCGTGGTAACGCCCTTGCTGATGTCCTGGGACTGTTCTTGGATGGCAACCATCACTCCGCAGCTCTTGGCGTCGATGCCATACTCGGAGTCTGTATAGCCAGCCCTAGCCAGGGTGTCGCGAACAATGGAGGGAACGTCCACATACGAAGATGTGGTGATCTCACCCATGACAACTACCAGCCCGTTGGTGATGGCGGTCTCACAGGCCACGCGGCCCATGGGGTCGTCTTTCAGGACGGCGTCTAGGACTCCGTCTGAAATTTGGTCACATAGTTTGTCCGGGTGACCTTCTGTTACCGACTCGGAAGTCAGCAGATAGCTTGGGGACTCATGAAAGAGCATTGGCATGTTTATTTCTCCTGTTGTTCTACAGCGGGATTATTCAATCCCGCTTGCCGAGTAGTGATTATCCCGAGTTGGGTTGGGTTGGGTTAGGTTCCTTCTTGCCAGCTGTCCTGGTACTTCTGCTGGGCGGCGGAAAGAATGTCGATGGCGATACCCATGGATTGGAGCTTGAGACGACCGATCTCAGCGTCCATAGCGGGGGGTACCACGTGCACTCCAACATCCAGTTTGCCCTTGTTGGTGTAGAGATACTCAGCGGACAATGCCTGGTTGGCAAAGCTCATATCCATCACTGCGGAGGGATGACCCTCTGCGGCAGACAGGTTGACCAATCGGCCATCGGCCAAGAGATAGATCAAGCGTCCGTCTTTCATCGTGTACTCTTCAACGAATGGGCGCAGCTCACGGTTGGCAGTAGACATTTCCTTCAAGGAGTCGATGTCAATCTCGTCGTTGAAGTGACCGCTGTTGGACAGGATTGCGCCGCTGGCCATGACTTCGATGTGCTCGCGGCCCACTGCGTGCAAACCACCGGTGACGGTGATGAACACCTCGCCGATCTTGGCAGCTTCAATCATGGGCATTACGCCGAACCCGTCCATGACGGCCTCAAGCGCGCGGACCGGGTTGGTCTCGCAAACGATGACGTTGGCGCCCATGCCCTTGGCCCGGGAGGCGACACCACGGCCGCACCATCCGTAACCGGAAACGACGACGCGCCGTCCAGCCCAGAGGATGTTGGTGGCCCTAGTGATTCCGTCCAGAGTGCTCTGGCCGGTGCCGTAGCGGTTGTCGAAGAAGTGCTTGGTCTCGGCGTCATTGACGGCGATTACCGGGTACTTCAACTGTCCTTCAGCGGACATGGCCGTTAGGCGAATAACGCCGGTGGTGGTCTCTTCAGTTCCACCGACAATGTCCGTCAGAAGGTCTGCGTGCTTGGTGTGCAGCAGGGTTAGCAGGTCTGCGCCGTCGTCCATAGTCATCTGGGGCTTCGACTCTAGAGCGGCTTCAAGGTGCTCATAGTAGGTCTGGTCGTTTTCGCCCTTGATGGCGTAGGTGGGTATTCCGTACTCCTGGACCAACGCTGCAGCAACGTCATCCTGGGTGCTTAGAGGGTTGCTGGCGCAGAGGACAACCTCGGCTCCGCTGTCCCGCAGGGCGATGGCCAGGTTGGCAGTCTCGCTGGTCACGTGTAGGCAGGCGGATAGGCGCACACCGGCCAGCGGCTTTTCTTTAATGAAGCGCTCTTGGATGATCTTCATTACGGGCATTTCACGTCCGGCCCATTCAATCTTGTTGACCCCTTGTTTAGCCAGGGACAGGTCTTTAACGTCCCCTTTGGTTTGTTGTGATGCCAAGTTGTTCTCCTCGCGTCAGGTCTCGCTGGTTGTTGTTTTGCGGACCCGCTTTTTATTGACTACGTTTTAAAATTACCTGGTCTTAATGCCACCGTTTATTCTCTGGTAAAAATTACGTGGTCTTAGTGTCGCTGTATATCTTCTAGTAAAAATGCTTTGGGCATGTTGTCGCCAGAAATTTACTAGGTTAGGCGTCATCGCCGTAGGATGTTGGGTTGCCGATGCCAATCCATGATGGAGTGCCATCTTCTATGTTAATTAGGTTCTCAGTTTCGTAACCCAACGCCACGGCCATCTCGCAGGCCAGCCCGCTCCGGACGCCGGCAGCGCAGATGAATAGAAGTTTCTTGTCTTTTGGAATTTCGCTGATACGGTCGGACAAATCGTCCACCGGGATGTGGATCGCACCCGTCACATGTCCGGTGACCCATTCGTCGTCCCGTCGAACGTCAATCACTACGGTGCCGTCTGGATTCGCAGCGACGATTGCTTGGCCTTCAGCTGAATCTACCCTGAAATATGGTTCCCCTGGGTCTTGTCTGGGCATTTGTGTCCTCCTGGACCTTGCCGGTCCCTAGCTTAAATATCTACCCGTTACCGGGGCAAGTTTCTTTTTCAAGTCTTCCGGAATCTGGTCTTTCTGGGTGATTATGGCGTCACGCAGCGCTGATTCACAGGGGCAGGTACGTTTGCCGCCAAGGGCGGGTATAACCTGCTTCAACAGCGCCTTGGATGTCGCCACGTTCTTCATTAAGTTAGCAATGACCATATCCACGGTCACCGATTCTGCGGACTGGTGCCAGCAATCATAGTCTGTAATCCAAGCCATGGTTGCGTAACAGATCTCTGCCTCCCTGGCCAGTTTGGCCTCTGGAAGCGCGGTCATACCGATTATGTCTGCTCCCCAAGAACGATACATGAAAGATTCTGCCCTGGTGGAGAAGGCCGGGCCTTCCATGACCACCATGGTGCCGCCGGGGTGCACGTTGATGTCTAATTCCTGGGCCGCATGGTGGACTGCGTGACTTGTGTCAGCGCAGAAAGGGTCGGCCATTGCCACGTGGACTACAACATCAGTCTCAAAGAAAGTGCTTTCTCTCAGCCTGGTGCGGTCGATTAACTGACTAGGAATCACTAAATCCAGCGGAGCGAATTCTTCTTTCAAACTGCCCACAGCACTTACGGATATAATCCGCTCTACGCCCAGAGTCTTCAGGGCATAGATATTGGCCCGGGCTGGGATATGGGACGGATTGAATTTGTGTCCCTTGCCGTGGCGGGGCAGGAAGGCAACTTTTACCCCTTCCAGTTCACCCACCATGATCAAGTCACTGGGCTTTCCGAAGGGTGTATCCACATCTACGGATTCAACGCCGGTCATGCCGTCCATCTCATACAGACCGCTGCCGCCGATTACCGCTATTGTTGCTGTTTTTGTTGTGCTCATTTTATTGGTCTATCTGGCCGAGTTGATGGCCAGATTCAGGCTTTCGTTGAATGGAGGGCGGGCAATACCGGCCTCGGTAATGATTGCGGTCACGTATTTTGCGGGTGTCACGTCAAACCCAGGATTGAACGCTTGCACGCCAACTGGCGCTATTTGCACACCGCGAAATTCGGTGACCTCGTCTGATGAGCGTTCCTCAATTTCTATCTGGTCTCCGTCGCCCAGGCTCATGTCCACAGTGCTGATCGGCGCTGCAACATAGAATGGGATGCCATTCTCTTTCGCTAACACTGCCAGCATGTAGGTGCCTATTTTGTTGGCGGTATCGCCGTTGGCCGCAATTCGGTCGGCCCCGGTGATTACGCAGCCAATCTCGCCCCGGCGCATCAGCATTCCGGCGGCTGAGTCCACCACCAAGGTGGAGGGTATGCCAAGCTTCTGAAACTCCCAAGCGGTTAGCCTTGCGCCCTGTAGGAAGGGCCGAGTTTCAGTGTTAAACACGTTGAACGTCTTGCCGTTTTCCCAGTTAGCCCTGATTACTCCCACCGCAGTGCCAAAGGCCGCTGTGGCCAGCGCGCCGGCGTTGCAGTGTGTCAGCACGGACCCACCTTCAGGTATCAGGTCTTTGCCGTGAGCGCCCATCTGGCGGTTGATGACTTCGTCTTCTTTTTCCATGGCGATGGCTTCAGTTAGCAACCGTTCTTTGATGCTGCTTGTGTCGGCTTCTAAGTTTGCGATGCCAACCATTCGGTCTACAGCCCACATCAGGTTTACGGCAGTTGGGCGGGCTGCTTTGATGGTGATGCCTGCTTCTTCCAGCCGTTGCATGAAAGTTGTCTTGTCGGTGGCGTCCAAGTCCCTGGCGGCCATGGCCACGGCGTAGGCAGCGGTAACGCCAATGGCTGGCGCGCCGCGTACCTGCATGGTCTTGATGGCGTTGACGGCTTCCAAGTACCCGTGTGCCTCCACAATCACTTCTTCGGAGGGTAGGCGGGTTTGGTCAAGCAGTCTGAGTGTGCCATTAGCCCACTCAATGGGTCGGATCTCGTTCACCGAATTTGCTCCCAGGCGGTTACCAGCAAAGTTGGGTTTGGTGCTTAAAAATCAGAGATGCTTCTCAGGTTCAACACTTATGTTAAATTGCTTAGGGCGGGTGGCATAAAAAAAGCTTCTCAAGAAATAGAGAAGCTCACAGTTCCACTGAGCCCCCCTCATCTTTCGCCTGACGCTATGAGCGCCAGACGCCGGAATTAGCACCGTATCTACATCCTTAATAAAAAGACCCAGACCGGTTGCTAGGCTTCATCGGGCCGTCCCCTCTGCCGTTCTGAATAAGGGTTGTTGAGTTGAAATCGATTTTTAAGCGCGTTTTTGGGTCGATTAAATGTTACTAAGGGGCTGTCACGCTGTCAAGAAGAGTGGTTCGGTAGCGAAAACGACCATCCAGGCGTGAACCACGCTCAAATATGGTTGACAATGGCTTCGGAACGGCAACATAATACCCTAAATCTTACAGGAATTCGACTATCATTGTTACGGAATCAATGACTATCTCTGATATTTGTTATCGATGAATACACCCAAGTTGCAGCTACCAGGAAACGAGTTGAGCCTGTTCACTGACCTCTATGAACTGACCATGTCCCAGGCGTTCTTGCGCCAGGGGATGACGGCCACAGCCACTTTCAGCCTGTTTACCCGCACCTACCCGCTGAACCGTGGTTACTTTGTGTCGGCCGGACTTGATGACGTACTAAACTTTCTCAACAATCTAA
>CAVODA010000069.1:0-6934 GCA_963694265.1 Dehalococcoidia bacterium | reverse complement strand
GCCCATTTGCTGGCGATGTCTATTGCACCATAAAGCACTGCCTGGCGAAAGCCGTAGTCGGCCACGGCCCGATTGGCTATGTCGATTAACTTGTCCATGAATCTCTCGTCCTGAAGTCGTTGGGCGGGCCTTGCGGATTATATCGGCTAAGTCGCCGAGGCCATTGCCCCACCGTCGATGGTGTAGGTGCTGCCGCTTACATAAGAAGCCTCGTCCGACGCCAGCCACAATACCAGGTTAGCAATCTCATCAGCGCTGCCAACACGACCCATGGGATGACCTTGGTTCCGGTCGTCGAAGACCTCCGCGCTGGCCGTGCTGCCCCGCATCTGAGGTGTGTCCACGCCGCCGGGGGCGATGCAGTTGACGCGCACGCCCTGGGATGTGTACTGGGCGGCCGCCACGGTGGTCAGGTGAATTACTCCGGCTTTGCTCACGGCGTAGGGCACCGAATAACCGACGCCGCGTAATCCGGACAGTGACGAGATGTTCACTATGGAACCGCCGCCGTTATTTATCATGGCCGGGATGGCGTACTTACAGCAGAGGAACGGCCCTTTAACGTTAGTCTCCATTGTCAGGTCCCAGAGCACTTCATCCACGTCGACCAACGGCGGCGTGCGAATCAAGATGGCGGCCCCATTGATCAGGACGTCCAACCGGCCAAATTGAGTGACCACAGATTCCACCATCCGCTCCACCTGGAACGCGTCGGAGATGCTGACGTCTACCATCATGGCGTTGTCCGGTGTAGCGTTCATCAACGTTAGAGTCTCTTCAGCCCCGGCGATGTTCCGGTCGGCGACCGCGACCTTCGCACCCTCGCGGGCAAAACGCTGGCAGATAGCGCGGCCAATGCCCGAGGCGCCACCCGTAACAATAGCAACTTTATCTTCTAGCCTACCGGTCAATTTCAGTCTCCCTAAAGACGGCCATTAAGACCACTATTAAAACGGCTACCGGGCCGTGGCTGGTTGGAGCAGATTGTAGCATACGCCCAAACCCTCCACTTGCCTCAAAACCGGGCAACAGGTATGATTCTTTCCGCGCCTGTCCCACGTGGTTTTTTCACGTGCGAAACATCTGCCAAAGTGACAATATTTTGACTGAAGATAACCTTAAAACTGCCCTCTATAACACCCATGTAACCTTGGGTGGCCGCATGGTGCCATTTGGCGGCTGGGATATGCCCGTACAGTACCCGGAAGGCATCTTGGCTGAGGTGCATGCCGTGCGCAACGCCACCGGGATTTTTGACGTTTCCCACATGGGCCGCCTCTACCTATCTGGCCCCAAAGCCACAGAATTCCTAGACTGGGTGCTCACCGGCTCAGCCGCTTCCCTCCGGGTCGGCCGCGCCCGCTACTGCATGATTTGCAATGAGAAGGGCGGCGTCATTGATGACACCATCTTCTACCGGCTGGCCGAGGACCGTTATTTGCTGATTCCAAACGCAGGCAACCGACCGGCGGTGGTCGCCTGGTTCCAGCGTTGGATTGACGAGAAATTCTCCCCTGGCGGCACCCAGGACTGTTTAATGGAAGACGTAACAGACAAGACCGGCCTGATCGCCTTCCAAGGCCCTGGCGCAGTGGATGCCATCGACAAGATAGCCGACACTCCTCTGTCTGAGATTCGGCCATTCTCCTGGGCGGAAGCCGCCATCCAAGGCGCTCCCGTGCTGGTGGGCCGTACTGGCTACACTGGAGAAGACGGTTTTGAAATGCTCGTCCAAGGCAATGACGTGGTCAAAGTCTGGCAGATACTTGCCGACTCCGGTGCCACACCCTGCGGACTGGGTGCGAGAGACGTTTTACGCTTAGAAGCGGGCCTGCCGCTTCACGGCCATGAGATTGACGAAGAGACTTCACCTATAGAAGCCGGACTAGACCGCTTTGTGCGGTTCGACAAAGAATACGTGGGGTCCGACGTACTGAAGGGCCAACAGGAAAATGGTGTTGCTCGAAAACTGGTCGGAATCACCCTCCCCGGACGCAGCGCACCCCGGGCCGGATACAACATCCTGGACCAGGGTGAAACCGTTGGAACCGTGACCAGCGGAAGCTATTCCCCTACTCTTGACACCAGCATTGGCATGGGCTACGTTTTGGAAAGTTATGTCGAGCCCGGAGCCACACTGGATTTGGATATCAGAGGCCGAACCGTCCAGGTGACGGTGACGGAACTCCCGTTCTACAAACGCCCCAGGAGAGCATCGTAAATATGAGTCCCGACGACCGCAAATACACACAAGAACACGAATGGGTCATGGTTGACCCTGCCGCCGTTGGCACTGCCATCGCGGGTATCACCGAATACGCCCAAGACCAACTGGGAGACATTGTCTTCTTTGAACTACCCAAGGTTGGTGATGCCGTGGCCCATCTGGGCAAGATGGGAGAGGTTGAATCAGTAAAGGCCGTTTCAGACCTGTTCTCCCCCATTAACGGTACCGTCACTGAGATTAACGAAAAACTATTGGACCATCCTGAGTTAGTCAACGAAGACCCCTTCGGTGAAGGCTGGCTCATCAAGGTTGCCATGACAGACGTTGCGGAGTTGGACGCCCTGATGTCGTCCCAAGACTACGACGCCTTCATCGCTGGATTGTAATGACCGCTACTCGACTCAACACTTCAGGGACCAACGGGGACCACTTCCAGTCCCACTACATACCTAGCACCGTCGACGAACAGGCAGAGATGCTGGCCGCCCTTGGCATCGACAGCATTGACCAGCTCTTTGCCGATATCCCAGACGAGTTCCGCAACCCCACTCTGGATCTGCCTGCACCGCTCTCAGAACTAGAGATTCAGCAGGAACTGGGTCAGATGGCCGGCAAGAACCGTCCTATGGGAAGTGGCCCTTCATTCCTGGGCGCGGGGGCTTACAACCACTTTATCCCCGCCATCGTAAAAGCGTTGATAACTCGCGGGGAGTTCCTCACCGCCTACACTCCCTACCAGGCAGAAGCCAGCCAGGGAACCCTCCAGGTGATTTACGAGTTCCAGACATTGATCTGCAACCTGTATGACATGGAGGTGGCCAACGCCGGCATGTATGACGGCGCCACCAGCCTGGCCGAAGCCACCTTGATGGCCTGCCGGGTGACCAAGCGAGAGAAAGTAGCCCTGGCCGATAGCATCTCGCCAGCCTACATCGACGTGATACGCACCTACTGCCAGTCCCAAGACATTGTGGTGGAGGTTGTTGACCCAACCAACCCCCCATTGGACGGCGAAACTGCCTGTCTGGTGCTCCAATACCCCAATTATTTTGGTTACATAGAAGACCAGCAAAAATTGGTGGACGCCGCCCACGCTCAAGGTGCTTTAGCAGTGGTCTCATGTGACCCCACAGCCATGGGCATGCTGCAGACCCCCGGCCACTACGGCGCGGACATCGTCACCGGTGACGGCCAGCCCTTGGGCATTCCCGCCAGCTACGGCGGCCCCTACGTTGGCCTCTTCGCCGCCAAGCAAGAATTCATTCGCCAGATGCCCAGTCGGTTATCTGGTAGGACCGTGGACAAGAACGGCAAGACTGGCTACGTGCTCACCCTGCAGACCAGGGAGCAGCACATCCGCCGAGAGCGGGCCACTTCCAACATCTGCACCAATGAGGCGCTCTACGCTCTGGCCTCCACCATCTATCTGGCAGCCATGGGCAAACAGGGCATGCGCCAGGTGGCCGAATTGTGCTACCACAAGGCGCATTACGCCGCCGCCCAGATTGGCGAACTGCCCGGTTATTCCCTGCCGATAAGCGGCTCATTCTTTCAAGAATTTGTCGTCCAGTGCCCAACCTCTCCCACCGAGATCAACAAGAAGTTGATGGAACGGAACATCCTAGGCGGCCTCGACGTAAGCGAAAAAGTACCCAACGGCATGCTTCTATGCGTCACCGAGATGAACTCCAAAGAGGACATCGACGCTCTGGTGGCAGCCCTGTCGGAGTTCAAGTAATGCAGCAAGGTGGAAACCGGAAGACTGAAAAACTGCTACTACAGCGGAGCGTGCCAGGCCGTGTTGGCGTGGTGCTACCAGGCCTAGACGTCCCAACCCAGCCGATGCCCGATGATTCAATGCTGCGAAACGAATTGGCGTTGCCTGAATTGTCCGAGCCGGAAGTGGTTCAGTACTTCACCGGACTGAGCCTGAAAAACTTCTCGATCGACACCCATTTCTACCCGTTGGGCAGTTGTACTATGAAGTACAACCCCAAGATCAACGACGAAATTGCTTTCCAGCCCGGATTTGCCGGCATACATCCCATGCAGCCCGTTGAGCAATCCCAGGGCGCATTGGAGCTGCTACACAAGTTGCAGGGCTTCTTGGGCGAGATCACCGGACTGCCCGCCATCAGCCTAGCCACACTGGCCGGAGCCCACGGGGAACTTGGCGGCATGCTGATGATTCGCGCGCATCACCTGGCCAACGGCGAAACGGGTCGCCTCAAAGTGGCAATCCCAGACAGCGCCCACGGCACCAACCCTGCATCAGCCGCTATGGCTGGCTTCGAGGTTGTGGAGCTGGCATCAGACAAGGACGGCAACGTTGATCTAGACGCCCTACGCAGTGTTGCCGGACCCGATCTGGCCGGCGTGATGATAACTCTACCCAGCACACTGGGTCTGTTTGATACTAATATCGTAGAGGTCTGCAACATCGTCCACGAGGCCGGCGGACTGGTATACGGCGACGGTGCCAACATGAACGCCCTGCTCGGGCGGGTCAAACTTGGTGACCTAGGGTTTGATGTATGCCACCTGAACCTGCACAAGACCTTTAGCACCCCCCACGGCGGCGGGGGACCCGGCGCCGGACCAGTGTGTTGCACTGAACAACTCGCCCCTTATTTGGCAGCGCCGATGGTCACCCAAAACGGCGACGCCTACGACCTATTCACGCCAGAAAAAAGCATCGGGAAGCTGAGCGGTTTCCATGGGAACTTTGGCGTACTGGTGCGGGCCTACACCTATATCAGGACCCTGGGTAACGCCGGGATAAAGTCCATCAGCGGCAACGCGGTGTTGAGCGCCAACTATATGATGAATGCCCTCCGCGGTGTCTATCACCTGCCCTATGACCGCACCTGCATGCACGAGGCAGTATTCTCGGCCGACCTCCAGAAGGAACGTGGTTCCAGCGGGTTGGAGATTGCCAAGCGGCTGTTGGACTACGGCTTCCACGCCCCGACCATGTACTTCCCCATGATCGTCCACGAGGCGCTCATGATTGAGCCAACAGAGTCGGAGACTAAAGAGACCATTGACGCGTTCATTCAGGCCCTAATCGACATTGACCGAGAGGTCACCGAGGACACGGAGTTGGTGAATAACGCCCCCCACACCACGCCGGTAGCCAGGCTGGACGAAGCCAGAGCGGCCCGCCAACCCGACCTACGCTGGCAACCAGAAACCGCCGACTAGTCTTCTACAAAACGTAACGAGCGGTATCAAAAATTGATACCGCTCGTTTTATTCCCGTCGAAGGACTTGCACCCGACCAGTTGGCTCACGCAAGACCCCGTGGTTCGACAGGTCCGATTCACCAAGACTCTCGACCCCGTTCGGAGCTCACCATGAGCGGTTGCAGAGTATTCCATCCCCAACGCAGCAACACCCATCGTCATTCCTGCGCAGGCAGGAATCCAAGGCGTTTCTGCGCATCCAAGCTTGCTCATCTCAACCATTCTGGATTCCCGCTTTCGCGGGAAAGACTGTTGCGCTACACACATCAGCAACCACCACCCCCGCTTGTCCTGTCCTTCCGCGGAAGGAGTCGAAGGACCAATTTCTCGTTAAGCGTTCTTCTCAGCGTCCAGAATCGCTTTGATTGCGGCTTCGTCGGCCCGAACTTCTACTCCGGCTCTTTCTTCTTGCAGGAGCATGGCCACCCGGGAGTCGCGATCGCCCCAACCCCGGTTGATAGCCTCGGTCATCTCCGCCAAAGCCAGGTTGGCCAGTCGCATGGGAACGTCATACTCTCGGCCCACGGAAACAGCCAGGTCCACGTCTTTACGGGCCAGGTTTAAGGCGAAGTCCGGCGGATCGAATTTCCCTGGCAGAAGATGCTCCGCCAGACCTTCAAACGTACCGCGTCGGCCCTGTGCTCCCTTGCGCACCGCCTGCCATAGTGCCAAAGGCTCCACACCGGCTTTGACGCCCATCGTGAATACCTCTGCCAGGGCTGCCTGCACCACATAACCAGCGCAATTATGTACTAGTTTAGCCACCGCGCCGCTGCCGATGGGGCCAACATAATAGGCCTGATCACCGATCGCATCCAAAACTGGTTTGCAGCGGTCAAAAACATCCTTGTCACCGCCAACCCAGATGGCCAACCGACCACTCTCCGCGCCTCTAGGACCACCGCTCACCGGCGCGTCCAGAACTTCAATGCCGCGGGCCGCTGCTTCGGCATGAATCTTACGAATCATACCGGGGGTGCTGGTGCTCAGGTCAAAATAAACTTTGCCGGCGCTCATACCTTCCATGATGCCCGACTCGCCCAAAGCCACTGCTTCCACCTGTGTGGGACCAGGCAGCGATGTGAATACAATCTCTGATTGTTCTGCTACATCTTTCGGGCTCTCCGCCCAAGTCGCGCCTGCTTCCAGATGACGCGCTGCCGCCGCTTGGTTGATGTCATGCACAACCAACTCGTTGCCGCCGTTCAGGGCGTTGTAGGCCATATGCCCACCCATGGTACCTAGTCCAATAAATCCTACTTTCATTGTTCCTCCGCAGCGGGTAACACCGCGCAATTTGTTCCTCATTTATCGTGCCTAACATAGCACGGGTAGGCCACTAGATGGGATTGTAGAACAGCTAATCGCGTTCAATGTTGAATACCAGTGATAGAAGGTCCGCCTACTAACTGCTATCTGGTGCGAATTATGTCAACTGGCTCTCTTGAATTTTGGGACAAAA
>CAVODA010000068.1:0-6964 GCA_963694265.1 Dehalococcoidia bacterium | reverse complement strand
AACCCTCGTGTTGGCCCCCGCTCTCCCGACGTCTTGGAGTTGAATACTGTCTTCACCGTTGAGCCTGGCATCTACCTGAGCGGTTGGGGTGGTATCCGCATCGAAGACATTGTGATTCTCGGTGAAATTGGCGCCGTGCCCATGAGCAAAGCCCGCAAGTAGTCAGGACACCAACTAGCAGCTTTGAAACCCAACTAAGGCGATTGCTTCCGGCATGGTGATACACTCACAGCCGGACGTGATTCTTGGGCTGGGTCACCTGCCATGTGACGATTCGCGTCTCCTATAAACCCGGAGGACTCCTAAATGAGCATAAACTTTAGCAACCTGACCCGTGGTCTGGTCATTGAATTAGACGGCCAACCGTGGGAAGTAATCGATTACGAACGCCACAAGATGCAGCAGAGGGCACCCGTCACACGCATCAAGATGAGAAACCTGCTGAGCAAGGCAGTGGTTGAGCGTACCTTTCAGCAGTACAGCACCGGTTTTACCTTGGCTGACGTTGATACCCGGCCAACCCAGTTTCTGTACACCGACGGCGAATTTTACTACTTCATGGACCAGGAGACCTTTGACCAATACGACTTAACCAAGGATGTGTTGGGAGACTCGCTGGAATACTTGAAAGAGCTGGCGATGGTCGACATTGTCCTGTACAACGGGGCGCCGATTAGCGTAAAGATGCCCACTCACGTTGAACTTGAAGTGAAGGACACTCCGCCTTCTTTCCGGGGAGACACGGCCCAAGGTGGCAACAAACCTGCCACTCTGGAGACTGGCAAAGTCGTGACGGTCCCGATGTTTATCACCCCTGGGACCATTATTCGCGTTGATACCCGCAACGGAGAATACACCGAGCGCGTGAGCTAGACCGTGGCTGTCTATACTGTCAGCCAGGTTTCTTTCCACATCAAGGAGTCGTTGGAGTCCGATTCGCTCCTGATGGACCTTTGGATCGTCGGTGAGGTCTCCGGGCTCCGTAAATCCTCCGCGGGCCATACCTATTTCGGCCTGAAAGACCGAGAAAGCCTGCTGCGCTGTGTCATGTTCAAAGGCCAGCGAGGGGCTGATTTACTAGCTGAAGGCGATTCAGTTTCGGCCCACGGCAAGATTACTTTCTACACCCGAGGCGGTACCACCGATTTCATGGTTGATTTGGCCATGCCTGAAGGCGTGGGCGAACTGGCTCTGGAACTGGAACGGCTGAAGCAAAAACTGGCCGCTGAAGGGCTTTTTGAGACCAGCCGCAAACGAGAACTACCCCGGTTCCCCAAGAAAGTTGGCGTGGTTACCTCGCCCACTGGCGCAGTCTTTCACGACATCCAAAACGTCCTAAGCCGTCGCTACCCTCTGGCAGAATTGGTGCTATCACCAACAGTGGTCCAAGGGCCGGACGCTGCTCCCAAAATAGCAGCCGCGCTGGAACTACTGGACCGAGAAGGCAACTGTGACGTAATCATCATCGGACGCGGCGGCGGCTCCATGGAAGACCTGTGGCCGTTCAACGAAGAGGTTGTTGCACGAGCGATCTACGCCTCCAAGACACCGGTGGTCAGCGCCGTTGGTCACGAAACTGACGAGACTATCTCCGACTACGTGGCTGATGTTAGAGCCCCAACGCCTTCTGCAGCCGCCGAGCTTGTGGTCCCGGACTCCGCTGTTTTGCGTCGCAATCTAGATATGGCAGCCACTGCTCTCTACCGCGTTTTGATGGACAGCAATTCCCGACACCGGTCTGAACTGACCGCCATAGCTCGCCGTATGGAACTGAGCATGCCTGCCACGTCAGACCTGCGCCGCCGTGTTGACGACATCGGGCGCATTGTTCAGTCTGCGACGTCTAGACTGGTCAGAGAACGGCAAGTGCAAGTTGATGGCCTGAATCTGCGGCTGCGCGCCTTAGACCCAGTGGCCACATTGGGCCGCGGGTTCTCCATAGTCCATTTGCCCGGCACCGGACAGGTGGTGACCGGCGTCAAACAGGTAACAGACGGTGATGCACTGGAGATTACAGTCTCTGATGGTTCCCTTGCCGCCACCGCTGGAAATGCAGTCCCATCGTCAGGCACAAACGGCGGAAGCCAAACAAGCCAGAAGGCTGAACCCAAGCCGAGAACTCCAAAGGCCAAAGCCAAACCGGTGTCGGATCAGCTTGGTGAAATGCCTCGCCTTTTATAGCATCTCCCCCTTGCGGATTCCGCAGTCTACTGGCATGCTGAATCTGCGGGGATAATGTCTCTGATCAACCGACATAGGAGTCTGGACCATGGCCAAACCGAAGAATTCCTCGCCCAAAGAAAACGCCCAACCTAACGAGTCCGTTCAAAACAATGAAGCCGAATCGGCTAGTTTTGAGGACTCTTTTCATCGTCTGAGCGAGATGGCAGAGCAGCTAGAGGCCGGCGGACTGACCTTGGCCGAAGCCACCTCCAGGTTTGAAGAGGGAATGAAGCTGGTCCAGTTCTGTAATCATCTACTGAACAATGCCGAATTAAAGATTACCGAACTTAAAGAGTCGTACCGGTCTGGCGACGTTTTGGCCGGGTTTGACGACCTAGATGACGATCCAGACGATGATTTGGACGAGTAAAAATTGGGCATAGTACCGATAATAGTGTTGGGGAAGGTGTTGGACTGAAGATGTTGAATATCGGATGGTTCTCCACAGGCCGTGGGGAAGGTTCACGTGGGCTTCTGAATTTCGTGCAACAACGTCTGATCGAGACTGGCGCAGACGCCCGCATCAATTTTGTATTCAGCAACCGTGAGCGTGGCGAAGCAGAGGGCTCTGACGAGTTCTTTGGCCTGGTGGACGGCTACAACATCCCACTGGTAACCCACTCGTCTTCGGCTTTCCGAAGAAATACTGGTGGCCGGTTCTCAGAGCACCGAGAAGAGTTTGACCAGCAAGTCATGGACAAGTTGGCTTCCACTGAAGCCGATGTCTGCGTGCTGGCCGGTTACATGCTAATCGTGAGCGGAAAGATGTGCCGCCAATACCCATTGCTGAACCTTCATCCAGCACTACCTGATGGCCCCACCGGCACCTGGCAAGAAGTGGTGTGGGAACTGATCGAGACCAAGGCAACCAAGACGGGCGCAATGGTACATTTGGCCACGGAAGAAGTGGACCGAGGGCCGGTGGTCTCTTACGTGAATGTGCCCATAACCGGTCCCAAATTTGATCGGCATTGGGAATCTTTAGTCGGAAGAGACCTGGAAGAGATTAAGAAGTCAGAAGGCGAAAATCATCCGCTCTTTCGGGCGATTCGCGGCGAACAATATCTGCGGGAGCCGTATCTCTTGTTTGAGACGATACATTCCGTAAGCCAAGGTGAGATTGGCGTGATGGGAAATCGGGTCGTAGATGCTTCCGGAGCGCCCCTAACCGAATCCATGCCCAACGGGCTGTGCCTAGACCGGCAGATAACCCAGGCGATGCAGGAAGATCCGGCCACCAGCGCTGGCTAAGCGGACTTCTTGATGGGTTGGGGCGGAAGCTCCACCTTGGAGCCGTCTTCAGCGAACAATTCAGGCACCCTGCTGCCTTCGATTGACTCCCGATCCACCACGCAACGGACTACTTCGTCCAGCGACGGTAAGTCATACATCACGTCCATCAGAGTGTCTTCAATCACGTAACGTAGGCAACGGGCCCCGGTCTGGTGATCCAAGGCGCGTTCCGCAGCAGCTTCAAGCGCAGCGGGGGTGAATTCCAATTCAACTCCGTCCATTTTAAACAATTGTTGATATTGCTTGATGATGGCGTTCTTGGGCTCAGTCAGCACCTGAACCAATGAATCTTTATCCAGTGATTCTAGGCCCACAGTCACCGGCAGCCGACCAACCATCTCTGGGATGAAGCCAAAGTGTAGAAGGTCTTCAGGGATGACCTGGGTCAGTGAGCTTCCCTCTGGTTCCTCGCCACTGCGGCCACCGGCCAAGAAACCTATCTTGGACTCACCGGAGCCGAGCCGCTTGGAGACGATTTCTTCCAGGCCGTCAAACGCGCCACCGCAGATAAACAGGATGTTGCGAGTATCAATCTGGAGGAATTCCTGGTGTGGATGCTTTCGGCCACCCTGGGGTGGGACATTGGCCACACAGCCCTCAATTATCTTGAGCAGCTCTTGTTGCACACCCTCGCCGGAAACGTCACGGGTGATGGACCGGTTGAGGCCCTCTTTGCGGGCGATTTTATCCAGCTCATCAATGTAGATGATGCCATTTTCTGCGCGGTTCACATCCCAATCGGCCGCTTGAATCAGCCTGAGGAGAATGTTTTCCACGTCCTCGCCCACGTATCCGGATTCGGTTAGGGAAGTGGCGTCGCACACCGCAAACGGCACATCCAGCGTGCGGGCTAGGGTCTCAGCCAATAGTGTCTTGCCGCAACCCGTGGGGCCAACGAGCAAGATATTGGTCTTTTGAAGTTCCACGTCGGATCCGGAACGTTTTTGCCCGTTCCAGATTCGCTTGTAGTGGTTGTAAACCGCAACGCTGAGGACCTTCTTCGCCTTGTCTTGGCCAACCACGTAGGTGTCCAAGTGGGAGTAAATCTCCCGCGGCGCCAGCGGTTTGGAGGGTTCATATTTCTTGGCCGGTAGCGGAGCTTCTTCTTCCACCACCTGGCCAAGAACCCGGATGCAGTCGTAACAGACCGCTGCCTTACCCTCCCCGGCGATCACCATGTCTGACCGGGGCTGAGGTTTCTCACAGAACGAACACTTAGTTAGCCTGGTTCCACTTCTTCCGTTAGCCACACTCACCCCTCGAACCCTGCACTAATCCACTTTGTTGACTGGCTAGGAACTTGATTCCGCAGCTGGTTTAGATCCAAGAATCTCGTCCACCAGGGCATACTCAACAGCCTGTTCAGCGGTCATGTAGTAGTCCCGGTCCGTATCTCTGGCAATTTTGTCGTAGGTCTGGCCGGTGTTCTCCGACAACATTGTGCGGACTTTATCCTGCAACCGGATGATCTCCCGGGCTGCAATCTCAATGTCTGAAGCCTGACCCTGCGCTCCGCCCAAAGGTTGGTGCATATGGACTGTGGAGTTGGGCAGGATGTAGCGTTTTCCCTTTTCTCCACCAGACAATAGGATGGTGGCCATGCTGGCCGCCATTCCCAAACAGATGGTGGAAACTTCAGGAGCAATCAGATGCATGGTGTCGTAGATTGCCAACCCGGCGCTAATCACGCCACCGGGGCTGTTTATGTACAGATTGATGCCCTTGTCCGGGTCTTCCCGCTCAAGAAACAGCAGTTGGGCAATGATCAGGTTGGCCACTTGGTCATTGATCGGTGTGCCCAAGAAAATGATCCGCTCCTTTAGTAGGAGGGAATAAATATCGAATGCTCGCTCGCCCCGTGGGCTGGTTTCAATAACCATGGGAACCATGGATTGAGGTACGAATAATCCGTTGGTGTTGGGAAGGTCTTGCATCAACGTGCGCTCCTTATTCCTTTGCTTCTTCGGCCGGTGAAGACTCTCCGTTAGACGCTTCTTCAGGAGACTCTTCTTCTGGGCCAGATTCTGGACTGGTATCTGTTGCTTCGATAGCGACCGGGCTGGCAGATTCCTCACCTTGGGAAATCTCCACCAAACGGGCCATGATCTTTCGGTTCATCAAAGATGACCGAATCGAATCCCTTGCGTTTTCTGTGTTCAATGCCTGCATCATTGAGGCATCTGAATTGCCACCGGTGGACGCGATCAAGTTGGTGATCTCTTCTTCCACGTCTTCATCACCGACTTCAATCTCTTCAATATCAGCAAGCTTTCGCAGCATCAACATTGTGTTGAGTCGTTCCTCGGCTTGAGGCTTCATCTGCTCCCGGAGTTCTTCCTCAGTTTGGCCGACATAACTAAGATAAAGCTCCATACTCATTTTCTGGTTCTGTAAAGACCGTGCGCGCTCGTCATACATTAAGTCCACTTCGCGCTCGTAGACCAGTTCTGAGGCCTCGATTTTGGCCAGCTTTTTGAGTTCTTCGAGACTGGACGTCTCCAAGCGGCGTGTCTCTGTAGCCTCACTTTCGTCACTGATACGCTGACGAACGTGGACTGTGAGGGCCTCCAGGCTCTCAAATCCGTCCCGGACTCCTTTGGCAAACTCGTCATCCAACTCTGGGAGGTTCTTCTCTTTTACGGATAGAACTTCCACGTTGAACTGGCATTCCTTGCCAGCGTAGTTTTCCTGGGGGTAATCGTCTGGGACCGACAGTGTGAACAGTTTGGAATCGCCTTCCAGCAGGCCCTCCAATTGAGTGGAGAAGCCAGGGAAGGGTAGATTGTTATCTTCTTGAGGGATGAAGTCGATTCCCTGGTCGTCGATGACCTCTTCCTCTTCAATGATCCCTTTCACGTTCATTGAAACCAGGTCGCCGTAGGCCAAAGCCCGTTCGACTGGCTCCCAAGGAGCGGCTTCAAAACGAAGGCTTTCCATCACTTCGCTTACCTGTTCGTCGGTTACTTCTACGGGCTCTCGTTCCAAACGAATCGACTGGAACTCTCCCAGGTCCACAACCGGCTCCAGTGGAACCACTGCTTTGTAAGACACTGGCTCCATGCCGAGCACTTCCAGCCTGGGCTCCATGAAGGCCTGGATGTCCTCATCCTTTAAGACCTGGTCAAGAGACTCCGGAATCATGAATTCCAGCGCTTCGTGAACCAGGGCCTCTCGGCCAACGTGGTTCTCGATTACCGAGCGTGGGGCTTTGCCAGGGCGAAATCCGGGAATCCGGACGCGGCTGGCGACTCTTCTATAAGACCGATTGAGAAACGGTTCCTCGTCATCGGTGTCCATTGCTATGGTCAGGGTGATTTCTGTTGTTGTAACTGAATCCTTAGTGACGTTCAACGCCTTTACTCTCCGTTATCTGCCGGCCGCTGGTGGTGCGGCTAAAGAATTTAGTATCCAATCTACGGAACTCACTCAGAGACTTGCTTCAAGCCAA
>CAVODA010000067.1:0-7065 GCA_963694265.1 Dehalococcoidia bacterium | reverse complement strand
TTGCGCACCTCTTGAGGGTTGTTTACTCGAACTAAATGGGTGGAACAGTGGCAGTCGGAAGACCCAAACCCCGGTGCAGGGTGGGCGACACCGCGATTGGCTGCAGTTAACTCAATGACTTCGCGGGCCCAGACGCATTCCCAAGTTTGACCATCGGCCAACTGCCAGACCTGTGACCATGGCACTGCAGCACTTAAATAATCGGCGTGCCAATGGAGTTTCTTCTCGTGGAGCAGATGGCGAGAGACCCTGGTCTCTAGCCCGCCGAGGGCGCTGCCAACGTAGATGTAGTATCCCCTGGGAAAATCAACCTCACCCAGTCTCCCAACGGCAACCCGACGGCGGGATGGAAGACGCAGCACCAGGGCGCAGCTGCCGGTTGGTCGTTTTTTAGCCCCGCGGGATTTAGGGGTTTTAGAGAAAATCTCTAGCATAACCGCATCCCGCAAAACTACTAAGTCGGCTAGACCCCTTTTTGCGGTTGGATAATAACTTTCAAAGAAGACTGGGCTTCAGCAGTCAACTGGAACCCCAAACCAGCTTCACTGAGGCCCAGCCGGTGGCTAATCATCTGCCCCACCTGGACCCGCCCGGTGGCAATCATCTCCAGGGCCGTAGACAGGTCGCCGGGCGCGGCAGCGTAGGTTGTAGTCAGAGTGGCGTCGTTGCGGAAGAACATCTCATTAACTGGCACAGATATGCTCACGCCTGGCTCTGTGGGGGCGAAGAACAAAACGGTGCCGCCGCGGTCAACCGAGTCCATGCCCTGCTGCAAAGCAGGAGGCGCTCCGGTGCAGACAATCACCAAGTCTGCCAAGCGACCGTCGTTGACCTCTCGCAACCGGGCCGGAATGTCGTCGGTGGCCAGGAATGTGTGGTCAGCCCCCAGGTTTTTGGCGGCTTCCAAGCGCGCAGGGACCATATCGGTGGCGATGATTTTTCCGGCTCCCAAAGCGCGGGCCAAGTTGATGTGCAGCAGGCCAGCCAAACCACTACCCAGGACAATCACGCTTTGCCCCGGCTGGATGTTGGCCCGACGCTGGCCCCGGTAAACACAGGCCAACGGCTCGGCAATAGAAGCATCATCAAAGGAAACACCGTCTGGAATGTTGAAGACGCCCCGGTCAACGTTGATGGCTGGCACCCGCAGGTATTCGGAAAATCCGCCCGGATCAAAAGTCGTCTCGCGCAAGGTGTCGCAGACCGTGTGATGGCCGGTGAGACAGTAATGGCATGAGTTGCAGGGAACGTGGTGGGTGACGATTATCCGGTCACCCTCACGGAATCGGTCAACACCGGCCCCAACCTGCACAATTGTTCCCGCAACCTCGTGGCCCAAAACCATGGGGGCTCTCTGGATTCGGTACCACTCCATGACATCGCTGCCGCAGATTCCGCTGGCTTCAATCTTAACCAGCAATTCACCGGGGCCAATCTCCGGCACCGGCATTTCCTCCACGCGCACATCGTGGTTGTTGTAGTACATGGCGACACGCATGTTACCCATGTTGGTATTACTTCCTAATTGAAATTTGGCTTTGCCATTGGTAAAGGTTTCTCCGTTCGTGGTGAGCCCGTCCAACCATCTGTTAGCCGCAAACAAGATCCTTCGACAGGTTCAGGATGAGCGGAATACCCGCGCATTTGTTCAAGCCTTAGTGCGCGTCCCAGAATTTAAATCAAGATAAGGCTTAAGCCGGGACAGACGCCACCCGTCCGTTGCCCGCCTTAACTTTGTCGAAGACCTCTTGGGCGCTATCAACAGTCCCATTCTCGTGGACTACGTGGCGGAGCGCCTGGATCATCGGCACTGGGTACTCGCTCTGCCAGATGTTGCGGCCCAGGTTTATGCCGATGGAGCCCCGGTCCATGCCGTCTTTGACAAACTCAATGACCTCTCGCTCCGTGTCCGCCTGGGGTCCGCCGGCCATGACCACGGGCACCGGGCAACCGCCGACAACCTTCTCAAATTCCTCGCACCAGTAGGTCTTAACAACCTTGGCACCCAACTCGGCGCAGATGCGACTGCAAAGACCCAGGTAACGGGCGTCGCGCTTGTCCAGTTCTTTGCCCACAGCGGTTACGGCCATCACTGGGATGCCGTACTTCTCGCCTTCATCCACTAGCTTGCCCAGGTTCAGAAGGGTTTGTTTCTCAAATTCGGTGCCGATAAATACAGATATTCCCACCGCCGCCACGTTCAGACGGACCGCGTCTTCCATAGAGGTGGTGATTCCCTCATCAGACAGGTCGGCTCCCACCATGCTGGTGCCGCCGGACACTCTCAAAATTACTGGCTTGTCCATGGCCGGATCGACCACGGCCCGCAGCACACCGCGGGTTACAAATAACGCATCAGAATAAGGAAGCAAGGGTTTGATGGTCTCTCCCGGTTGTTCCAGCATCCTGGTTGGCCCCTGGAAATACCCATGGTCGATGGGCAAAAACATGCAGTGGCCGTCAGGTTGGATCAATCGCGCCATTCTGTTTGCCATTCCCCAGTCCATATCCATACCTCGCTTGATTTGATTTAGTTCAGATACCTAATTTCAGGTGTTTTAATGCCCTATGCCAGTTACCGCCAACTTATGTCGACCTGTGTAACGTGGCTATTATCCCCGCTGACGCCCCGTGTAACAAGTTCAGCAACCAGCACAGTTGACCGGTGTTGTACCGGTGTTGACCTCGTGTTAACTGGCTTGGCCCGGCTCCCAGGTGATCAGCACCTGACGGGCGTCGGGCAGCCATTGTGGGATGAAACCCTCGGCTTCTCCATCGAACAGGGTGTCGAAATTCTCCCTGATTACCACTTCGCCCCGGTCCTGATGATGGGGTGCCAACCAGATGCCCGCCTTGGCCATTCCCACAGCGTTTTCCTTGGTCTGGGGGAAGTTTGGCTTCTCGATGACACCATCAAAAGATGTTCCCTGCGGTAGAAAACGCACGTCCGGCAAGATTCCCATCTCCCAGAGGGCGGGTAGCAATTGAGGGTGGCCGGGAACAAGTGCCTGCTCTTCACCGTAGACCATCTTGTACAGAACGGCGTTGTGCATCGGGTTGGCGATGCTCCAAATAGTGATGAGTACTCTGCGTCTGGCGGCAGCCTCCAATTTGTTAACGAACTTTTCAATGTCGCTAACAAAGTAGGTGACGTTGGCAGCGTGAATCACGTCGCCCTTAACGCCGTCCGAATCCAACCAATCGGAGCAGATAGAACTCACGTTGTTGATGCCAAATTCGGCAGCACACTCATCAAACTCCTGGACCATGCCCTGAGAAGGTTCAACGCTGATCACCTCACGGCAACGGTAGGACATGGGCAGCCCAAGTCTGCCGGCCCCACCGCCAACGTCAACAAATACGTCGTCAGGCCGGACGAACGCCGCCTGCAGATCAAAATTATCTTCCATCTTCCGTTTGGGGTCGGCCCTAAAACGCTTGGCAATATCGCCGCCCCAAAAGTCTTCGCGAATCGGTCCCTGCAATCGTTCTCTCTGGGATTCCACGGCGTTAACCAGTGCCGTGTAATCTGAAATTGCGCTCATATATCGTTCACCATCTGATTCAATCTTGCCGGTATTATCACTGCGCCAGTCAAATGGGACAACCGATGCCATTTAACCTGATATCGTCGCCATTACCTTCTTATTTGTCGGTTGATATTCATCAAAGGCAAAACAATCTTGACACTGCTAAATACCCCTGTTAAAACCAGGCGAATTCCAGATACTAAACATCATGAGATGACCACTTTGCGGTCGTCAGGAGGTTTCGCATGGCTGAAATATTAGGAGTCGGGCTAACCCACTCCCAATCCCTCATCGCACCAGACGAACTGAAAAACTACTCCCTCACAAGGGCGCTGCGGAGCAATGACCGAATCCCAGCAGATCGTAAAGACCCAGCGTCTTGGCCGGAAGCCATGCGCGCCGAATGGGGCGAAGACGAAGGCTACACAGCGGCCAAATACCAGCGGGAGAAGCTGGTGAACGGCTTTCGCAAGCTGCGCGCCGAGATTGACGCGTTCAACCCCGACGTGGTCCTGGTCTGGGGTGACGACCAGTACGAGAACTTCAAAGAAGACATCATCCCGGCCTTCTGCGTGATGGCCTACGACGAGTTCGAATGCCAACCCATGGCCGGGCAAAACGGCAGCCAGCCCCCCAAACGTTTGGGACGAGCCCGCCGATAAGATTTTCACCTACAAGGGACACGAATCCGCCCGTTATCTAGCCGGCGCACTACTAGAAGACGGATTCGACATCGCTTATTCCTACAAGCCGCTGCACCAGAAAGGCTTGGGCCACGCCTTTGTTAACACCCTGCTCTATCTGGACTACGACCGGAAAGGTTTCGACTACCCGGTCATTCCATTCTCTGTGAACTGCTACGGCAGCAACATCATTCGAAACCAGGGCGGCCCCCACACCCGGCAGATCAATGGCGTGGACATGGCCTTGGTTCCGCCCGGCCCTTCCCCTAAAAGGTGCATGGAACTGGGAGCAGCCACAGCTCGCGCGCTGAAAGCCAGCCCCTGGAAGGTGGCCCTAATCGCATCATCCAGTTGGTCCCACGCCTTCCTCACGCCCAAGAACTGGTGGCTCTACCCTGATGTGGAATCTGACCTGGCCCGTTTTGAAGAACTGAAGGCCGGCAACTATGAAGCCTGGCGGGGCATCACCAACAGACAAATCGAGGACGCCGGTCAACAAGAAATGCTGAACTGGATGTGCCTGGCCGGCGCCATGCAAGAGCTGGACCGCAAGCCGGAGATCGTTGAGTTCCTGCAGACCTACATCTTCAATTCCAGCAAATGCTTAGCGTTAATGAAGCCGTGAGCGCCCCCCGTCCTTCCTGCGCAGGCAGGAATACAGAATTGTTGCTGGAAATAAACGTGTCTGCGGCGTGATACATGGATTCCCGCCTTCGCGGGAAAGACGGGGTGCGTGGTGAACAAATCTTTTTTAGAACCGCTCATCCTGAGCTCCGACCGAAGTCGAGAGTCTCGATTTATCGGACCTGTCGAAGGGCGTGCATCGGTCAACCTCGAACCGCCCGCCATGTCATTCCTGCTTTCGCAGGAATCCACTGCGCATCTAGTCTTGTCCCGGAACCCCGTACCCTGCAACACCAATAAACAACCATGACCCGTAACCACCCTCGTTGGGCGGCAGTGGTCTGACCTCGACTTCAAAGCCGGCGTCTTCCATCAATTCAGTCCAGGTGTTAATGGGGAACAGACCCGTGACGTGGGTGTCCACTTCCACCGTTGTTTCCCCGCTTTTTGTGATGGTGTATGTGTAGGTCGACTCAACTTGGGTATCGAACGGGTCAGGGTCTTCCATCACCTCTTCGATATTGACCGTAATCCCTACCTGTTCCCGGTCCCACTCGTAGACCCAGCCGTCGGGGAAGGTTTCTTGCACCCAGTCCGGGGCAACCATGAGGACGCCACCGGGCCGCAGGTGGGCCGCTGCCGTGGCAAAAGTCTCCTCAAGGTCTTGGAAAGTAAGTAGGTAAGAAACGGCATCGTGGACCAGCACAGCATCGAAAACCCGGCCCAGCCGGATATTCCGCATGTCGCCAACGTGATGCTCCACACCAGGATTGAGACCTTCCGACAGAACTGTCATCTCTGGAGAAAGGTCAACGGCGACACAGTCAAAATCGGCAGTCAGGTGGGATAGGTTATGCCCGCCGCCCACGCCCAGTTCCAGGAGGCTGTGCCGTTCCGGCCCGAGTACTTCTTGGACGACATCGCCAAAGAAGGCAGCCTCGTCGCCATACTCTTCCGGCGGGCTGATGATCGGCCATAGGTAGGCTAAATCGTTATAAAGTCGTGCGATGTTTGCACCCCTACTGTGGTGAGAGTCCGTTCAGCCACCGGACGACAGCGTCATCAACTGGCAGAAAATCGAACCCGGCTTGGAGTGACGCACGACGGTCGGCCTCGGTGTCGCCGATGTGATAGTACTCGTCGGCGGAAAACTGATCTTTGACATCATTGAGCCGGTGCTTCAGAACGGTGAACTCCACCTTGATGCCGTGGTTCACCCAGATGCGCTGCTGTTCGCTCACCGTGCGGTCAGAGCAGCTGCCAATCAGGTAGCCCAGGTCTTGCACCTGCCGGACCAGATCCATGGTTATTCCGCCGGGCGGGTCACCCACTTCAAGGGTGCCATCAATGTCAAAACTGATTAGTTTGGCCAAGAGATTAAATCGTGTGCTGCCAAATCTCGCCCTTGGGCGGCTCTCCGGACAGTTTGAAATGGGGGATGCTGATGCCGTCCGGCTCGTCGTCGAAGATCACCTCGACGCGTGCGCCGATGGCCACGTTCTCTTCTTTCTCCGGCTTGAGATCGGCGTCCAACAGGTTGGTTACGATACGCAGTCCATCCTCTGACGTTGGCTGGCCGCTCTGCTCGTCCAGTTCCACCAACACAATGGCGAACGGGGCCAGGTCTTTGAGGGCTGGCACCACGGTGTGGGCGACAATCTGGTAGCTGTAGATCGTACCCTTGCCGCTGACCTCAACCCATTCCCATTCAAGGGACGGGCACCAGGGGCAGCCGGGGCCGGGCTCGCCGCGCAGGAGACCGCACGCGCCGCATTTCTTGACCACCAATTTGTGTTCGCCGGCGGCCTCAAAGTAGCCGCGGTATTCGCTGTCGTTCTCGGGGATACTCAGGATCGCTCCCCGGTATTCATAATTAGCCATATTGATTACTTCCTCATGATGAGAGCGCTGCCCACCGCGGGGGTGCCCCATCCCATATTCATGCAGACCTCGGCATCTTTGACCTGACGGCAACCACCTTCAGAATAGTCATAGGTGTGCACGCCATTGGCGGCGTCGGGACAATAATCATCCACCGTACCGCGTAATTGCCGCACGTTCTCAATGACCATGTTCATGCCGTGGGTGTAGGCCTCGCAGAGGTGGCCGCCGCTGGTGTTGTTGGGGTGTTTCCCGCCCAGGTTAATGGCACCACTCTTCACGTAGTCCTTGCCTTCTCCCTTCTTGCACCAACCGTAGTCCTCCAGTTGGAGCAGCACGGTGTAGGT
>CAVODA010000066.1:0-7136 GCA_963694265.1 Dehalococcoidia bacterium | reverse complement strand
AGGCCCACTACCCACCCACCAGGCTATGGGCTATACTAGTCGCGCTCAAGTTGCGCTCAAAATAACAAGCTTTTATTCCGGAGGAAACCATGGACCTGGGGCTAACCGAGATACAGCAGATGCTGAAGACCAGCGCCCAAGATTTTCTGACTCGAGAGTGTCCTCTAACCCTGGTCAGGGAGATGGAGGAAGACTCAAAAGGCTACACCGACGAACTTTGGCGCCAGATGATCGCCCTTGGCTGGACCGGGGTGGCATTCCCTGAGCAATACGGCGGCACCGGCGGCACCTTTGCCGACCTTGGTGTTCTGCTGGAAGAGATTGGCCGTGCCCTGGCCCCGGCGCCCTTCTTCTCCACTGTGGTTCTGGGCGGGATGACCGTCTTGGACGGCGGGTCCGACGCCCAAAAAGACGAGATTCTGAGTCGAATCTGCGCTGGCACCATCATCATGACCATGGCCCTCAGCGAGGAAAGTCTCAGTTACGAGCCCTGGGGTATTGAAGCCACCGCCAACGAGCAGGGCGGAAACTATCAAATTACCGGCACCAAGTTGTTTGTGCCCGATGCCGAAACTGCTGACACGATCATCGTGGCTGCCCGGACATCATCAGAAAGTGACCCGGCCAAGGGAATTTCTCTGTTCCTAGTGCCTGCGGGAACCAGCGGTCTCACAATCACCCCCATGACGTCTGTTGGCAATGAAAGGGTGTACGAAGTTTCTTTGGAAAATGTCAGCGTTCCGGCAGATTCGGTTATCGGAAACGTTGGCGAAGCGTGGCCCATCATTGATCGAGCGCTCTTGCGGGCCACAGCAGCCCAATGCATTGAGATGCTTGGCGGTGCCCAGGCTGTGTTGGAAATGACCGTTGAATACGCCAAAGGCCGCACCCAGTTTGGTCGCGCCATCGGCAGCTTCCAGGCTGTGCAGCACCACTGCGCGCGGATGGCCACCGACGTTGAAGGTTCCAAGAATATCGCGTATCAGGCCGTGTGGCGGCTGGCAGAGGGTCTACCGGCCCAGAAAGAGGTTGCAATGGCCAAAGCCTGGATTGGCCCTGCATATCGCCGCGTATGCGGCACGGCGCACCAATGCCACGGCGCTATCGGTTTCACTAAAGAACACGATTTACAGCTATTCACTCGCCGGGCCAAAGTCCACGAGTTGACTTATGGTGACGCCAACTACCACAAAGAGATTGCATTTCAGCACGTAGACGACGAATAGTCGCCGGCTGAAACATCCAAATAACCCGGCAAAATAATCCAGCAAAAAAACCTGATTTGATTTAAAGAGGCAAACGCGGCATGACCACCACCAACGAATGCGTTTTTTGCAGCATGGCCCAAGACCCGATGCACACTGCCCCGGTTTACCGTGATGACCGGGTCTTCGCCGTGAAAGACATCAATCCCAAAGCGCCCGTGCATATGCTGATTGTCCCTAATATGCACATCGCTTCCCTGGCCTACGTTGGTCCGGGCCAAATTCCGATTATGGGCCACATGTTTGTGGTGGCTGAAGAGATTGCCCGGCGTGAAGGCGTTGCCCTCAGCGGCTACCGTTTAGTGCTGAACCAGGGTGATGACTCAGGACAAGAGATCATCCACCCCCACATGCACCTGCTGGGCGGCAAGAAACTGGGGGCAATGGGCTAGGGCCTACCCGCCCCTGTAGCCTCTAAAATGCCCGACCTACTCCAGAGACTTCAGGATCGCTTGAAATCTCTGCCCGATGGCCTGCAGGCACACATCTACCGCGTGCGTGACGTAGCCCTTGAGATAGCGGCCCCTCATAATATCGACCTCCTACAGGCTGAACTCGGGGCATTGGCCCATGACGTCTGCCGTGCCGTCCCTGGCGAAGACTTGCTCTGGATGGCATCCGAGTTAGACGTGCCGGTTTCTGATGTAGAGCAGAATTTCCCCTTGTTGCTCCACGGCCCGGTTGGCGCGGAACTACTCCGCAAAGAAGAAGACTTCAACGACAATGTTCTTTACGAGGCCGTGCGTTGGCACTCCACCGCCCACGCCTCGTTGGATCCCCTCGGCAAGCTGGTTTTCTTGGCTGATAAGCTGGACCCACAGAAGGCGGCGGTCTACTCCTACCAGGCCAAGCTCCATGACATGGCTCTGGAGAATCTTGACCTGGCGCTGCTGGAATTCCTGTCCAGGGAGATGGCCAAGCGGATTGAGGGTGGCGGCACCGTTCATCCGGCCAGCGTGGACGCCCGCAACAGCCTGATATTGAAACTGAAAGGCTGATTCAGACGCCTATAATCAGAACGCTGAAAAGAGGTTGAACCTCTTTTCCATTTGAGGCATCATAGATTACAGCGATCGTTCACCAGAAGTTTCACTATGGAAAAATCGCTACGTAATTAAGCTGGTGGGGGCAACCGGACTAAGAGGTAACTAATGCAGATAAATTTGACTCCGAACGCAGTTGAACATATTCAGAGCAAGGGCGGTCAAGCGGCCGTTGACTTGCTCTCTTTCACATCTTGAGGCGGCGATTCCACTGAGGTATCGGTCGATACCCGAATCGCTCGCCGAGACATCACTCCGTACCGCAAGATAAAGCAGGACGGCGTGGAACTGTTCTTTCTGCCCAACCTAGTACAGCACACCACATCCATGACCATCGATTGCAAGAAATTCCTGTTCTTCCGCAACCTGAAGGCAGAACTGGAATTGGAAAACGGCTTGGTGCTAGGAAGGCGCGCTTCCTGGGCTTAACACCTAATCAAACCATCACGCCGTCACCCCATCTAAGCGAATATTAAAGGCTCCGAGGAAAAATCCCCGGAGCCTTTTTGTTTGCCTCTGCTATACTCCCCAGGCTCGAACTTAGTGTTAAATACCAGTGATTATTGAGGGGATGGAACCATGCGTTTTGGAATCAACTTGGGTGGTGGAGACAGGCGGGGACAATCACGGGCCGAGGGCCTGGCTGCGCGTCTGGGCAAGGCACGGCTGGCCAAAGAGATGGGCTACCACTCTCTGTGGACCGGCGCCGGTTACCTGAACAACGACTTCCATCCCCTGATGCTGCTTTCTAGGGTGGCTGCTGAGGCTCCAGGACTGGAGTTGGGCATGGTGGCCCTCTTGCCGCTGTACCACCCGGTGGAGGCCGCCGAGCAGATATCCACCTTGGACGTGATCACCGGCGGCAAGTTTGTGCTGGCCCCGGCGCTGGGATGGCGCGACTTCCAATTCAAAGCCTTTGAGATTCCCAAGTCGGAGCGGCTCTCCAGGTTTCGTGAGGTCCAAGAAGTCATGGAGAAGCTGTGGAACCAGGATCGGGTAACCCATAACGGTCGGTACTTCCATCTGGACGACGTTCCCGGCGCTGGAGACCCCATTCAGAAGCCCGGCCCCAAAGTATATCTGGCGGCCAACCTGGAAAAGGGCGTGCTGCGAGCGGCCAAAGAAGCCGACGGCTGGTTGGTCAGCTCCCGGTCAACGCTGCCTACCATCGGCATTCAGGCTCCTCAGTACCGTGAAGCGGTCAAAGAGGCCGGTAAGCCCGGCTACATAGCCGCCTGGCGTGAGGTATTTGTGGCGGAGAGCCGGCAGCAGGCCATCGACATCATTCGGCCCCAGGTGGAGTGGCTCTACAAAGACCGGGCATCTCTGGGCCACAGCCAAGAACTGCCCGAAGCCGACCGAATCGACGTACCGTTCGAGCAGGTTCTGGAAGGCCGGTTCATCATTGGCAGTCCGGAAGAGTGCATTGAAGAGATACACAAATACAAAGAGCACGGAGTGGAAGAACTGATACTCCGCTCCCAGTGGCCGGGCATGGAAAGTGACGTCACCGCCAAGTCGCTCCGCCTCTTCGCAGAGAAAGTCATGCCGGAGTTTGTTTAGCTAATTATTGAAATGCCAAGTTGTTGTCGTGGTTGACGTGATTTAGTCGTAGTCTTAGACGTTGGACAGCCGCTTGATTACGTCTTCGTCCAGTTCCACTCCCAAGCCAGGGCCAGACGGAACTTCTAGATAGCCGTCTTTAACCTGCAGCGGATTCCTGAGGATGGGCCATTCGTCTCGAATCGAGATTGGCTCGATGTTGTATTCCTGGGCGTAAGGGATGATGGCGTAGGCAGCGCAAACGTGCAGGTGGGCCACGGCACTGAGGGTCGGCTGAATGTTGTGCACCGTGATTGGCTTGCCGAAAGCGGAGGCCAACGCTGCAATGCGTTGGAACTCAGTGAACCCCGGAACTTTGACGATGTCCGGTTGCAGGATATCAACTCGGCCGCGCAGTATCAGGTCTTTGAATTGCCAGTGGGTATAGATCATCTCTCCCGACGCAATGGGTATGTCCAAAGCGTCAGCAACCGTCGCGAGGCCCTCCAGGTCATAGTGGGGGCGAGGTTCCTCAAAATGGAAGACGCCCAGGTCTTCCAGCGCCTTTCCGATCTCGATGGCGTGGTGGGCGGAGAATGCTCCGTTAACGTCCACCAGTATTTCAATGTCCGGCCCCACCGCTGCTCTTACTTCCCGCACGGTTTCAATGGTCTGGTCAGACGGGTCGTCGATGGCTCCGGGCAAGGCGCTGTGCAACTTATAGCCGGAGTAGCCCTCTTCAACCAGCGACACCGCTCGTTTAGCTTCCTCCAGGGGCGTGAGGTCTCGCCGCATGGAGCTGGCGTACATCCGCACCTTTTCTCGGGCCTTACCGCCCAGCAACTCATAGATCGGCTGCCCCAGGGCTTTGCCTTTGATATCCCACATGGCAATGTCCAGACCGGCGATGGCGCAATAGACCATGCCGCCCATATCCGAGGCTGAGGCAGCCTGAATCATCTCCCGCCAACGGACCTCGGTGTCCATGGGGTCTTTATTTAACAAAACGGGCTTGAGAACCTTCTCGACGATGGTGCGGACGACCTCCGGCAAACGACGAAAACATTCGCCAATGCCAACAATTCCTTCGTCAGTGTAGATACGGACAAAAGGATACTGTTTGTCCAGAACCAAACATTCAACATCAGTGATTTTCATTAATATTTCCTCGTGAGATCCTATCTAACTGCCCGATTGACCCCGGACTACCGGAAACCTTACCCCAACGCAATGCACCCCCAAACTTGCCCGTGCCGGCTGAGGCACTAGCGGGCGTGGTATTTGGGGGGGCGTTTTTCTACGAACGATTGGCTGGCCTCTTTGAAGTCCTCGGTCAGGTGGAGCTTCAGAGGGAGCATCTGCATATCGGCGTCGGCGCTTGGCTGCACCCACTGACGCCGGATTAGTTTTACTACGGACCTAGTCGCCAGGGGCGGCGATTTAAGCACCTTCTCTGCAAGCTCTTCAGCGGCGCTCAGGTGTTCTCCGGTGGGGACCAACCGGTTGATCAGACCCAGCCGGTACAGCTCTGCGGCTTCGATATGCTCTCCAGTTAAAGCCATCTCGCTGAGAATCTTGGAAGGCATGAAGGCGTTGACCTTGGCCCAGATGCGGCCGGCCGGCAGACCTCTCCTGGTCTCGGTGATGCCGAATTTGGCGTCCTCTGAGGCAACAATCAAGTCTGATTCCACGGCAATGACGATGCCCGCGCCCAGGGCGTACCCGTGGACGGCGGCGATAATCGGCTTCCAGTTGGCGGTGCGACCCGTGTAACCCTCTGCATTGGGTCCCTTCTCCCTGCGAGCGCCCTGCTCCGTGGTCATGGCCACCAGCCGCTGCTTCACGTCGGCTCCGGCGCAGAAGCTGCGACCCGCGCCGTGGATGATGGCCACCCAGGCCTCTTCGTCTAGGTCAAACTCCAGCAGGGCTGCATGCAGGTCTTCTTCAAACTGGTCATTGACCGCGTTCAGTGCTTGGGGTCGGTTGAGCATGATGTAAGCGATTTTGTCTCGCCTTTTGTACATCATGGTTTCATATTCGGTAATAATCTTGGGCTCATCCGCTGGCGTGTTAGGCACTATGGCCACCTCCGGGTTTTATGCGTGTTGGGCTGAATGTTATGTTAATTCGTGCCTGAAATTCAGTAACTAGAAAATATGTTCTAAAACTATTGACATGTTAAGAACAGGTGTTCTAAACTAAATAAGCAATATTAGAACATTTGTTTTGGAGTAACGATATGACCGTACTAGATTGGCCCATCACTTCCAGTCCTGCTCTCGACGCGGTGCCCGAATTTTACCATTACGAAGATACGGGTTGTGAGGTCTCAGCCGCCTGTCTAGATTGCCCGTTGCCCCAGTGTAAATATGACGACCCGGCTTGGTTCCAGCGCAACCGGCGTTTGGCCCGGGATTTCAAGATATGGTCTGCCATTCAGCAGTATGACCTGACGGTTGAAGAGGCTGCAGAGCGTTTTGAAGTCACCGTACGCACCATCTTCCGGATCATGCGCCGCTGCCGTGACGCCGCCGTATTGGACCAAGAAGAACTAGCGGTTTTCGCCGCGGACTAACGTGGGGCGTAGTTATTCTTGTGCTACCTCGTATATGCCGTCATTCCGGCGAAAGCCGGAAACCACTGCGCCAACCATGTGTATACCTGCTGGCAAATAGGCGAAGCGGCACTTTGTACACAGGCGTTACTTCAAACTTGACCCAACGTGTTTGGCAGCACAAAAATGACGTTTCAAACGGGTTCACGCAAAAACACGGAGTTCATAGATTAGTTTGGTACGAAGCGTACGACACCATGTTGACTGCCATAGCCCGAGAGAAGGCTATCAAAGGTTGGAAACGTGCTTGGAAAATAGAATTGATCGAAAAGGCGAACGCGAAATGGCAGGACCTCTATGAAGAGCTGGGCTGAGTGGATTCCGGCTTTCGCCGGAAAGACGGTCTGGCGTCGCAAATAGATTGATGCACCAATCTGAATTCCTGCCATCGCAGGAATGACGAACAACAACACTGGCAGAACTGAGGCCCAGGCAATATCAGAACAACACAAAGCCATCCGTCTTTCCTGCGAAGGCAGGAATCCATAATTGCTTGGGGTAATGATGGCTGGTCAACGCAACAAATCTGGATTCCAGCGAAGGCTGGAATGACGAAGAGAATGAATTACGTAAAAAAAGAGGGGCCGCTAAATGCGGCCCCTCTTTTTATTCTTGAACTAAGCGGGAATTTTAGCCTCTGGGTAGACCCAATCCCCGTCCGGCGATGATGTT
>CAVODA010000065.1:0-7187 GCA_963694265.1 Dehalococcoidia bacterium | reverse complement strand
CAGGGGCTTCACCGTCGACATTCATTGTGCATTTGGGCATGACCGGTCGATTTTTAATCCAGCCCCAGTCCCAGAAAGCCGATCCGCTCACCCGCCATTTCTTTCCATTGGACGATGGCCGCGAGATGCGATTTGTAGACGGCCGTAAATTCGGCAAACTATGGCTGGTGAACTCTCCAGACGAGGTGCTTCCGGTGATGAGTCCGGAGCCCTTTGACGAAGATTTCACGGTCGAAACCCTAGCTGAGTCATTCGCCGGCAAGAAATCGCCGGTAAAAGCGTTGTTACTGGAGCAGTCAATCGCCTGCGGGCTGGGAAATTTGTATGCCGATGAGTCCCTTTTCTTGGCTGGCATTCACCCGGAGAAGCCAGGGGCCGAGTTTTCTGTTGATGAAGTGGCCCGACTGCACCAGTCGATCAAAGACGCCCTGTCCGCCGCTTACGGCGTGTATGACCGGGCCCGTGACCAAGACTGGCCCAACCCGCCAACTGCTCTGATGACTTGGAGTCACCCCAGGGACATCAAAGCTCCCTGCCCCAACTGCGGCACCAACATGACGGCCATCAGGGTTCGCGCTCGGGGCACCTATTTCTGTTCCAAGTGTCAGGTCTGAGCACCACCCCACCGTCATTCCCGCTTTCGCGGGAATCCATGTAACAACGCATAAGTCACGTTCCACCTGAGCAAGGCCACACCCCGCCACCACTGCACACGACGGACACGGTTTCGGGAGTGGGTTCCGCCCTTCGCCGGAATGACGAAGAAGACGAGGCAGAGCATGATTTCGCCGCCCTTCCGCTCGTCCTGATCCTGTCGAAGGACTACTCAAGTCGAGCAAATCCGACGTGGAGCGAACGGTTCGGCAGGCTCACCATGATTGGTGTGGGGTGCTTTGATCCTGCGAAGACACGGCCTCAGTCAGAAAATTGGGCAGAGATGCTATTTGGCGCGCACCTGGCTGAGGAGACGGGTGCACGAGTAGAGGGTCCTGGTATGGGGCATGGGTAAGCCCAGCTTTTCGCCCAGTTCAATCACCACGCCCACCACGCTTTCCAATTCCATTGGCCGACCAGACTCCAGATCCTGGAGCATGGAAGTCTTGTGGGCGCCCACTTTTTTGGCACCATCCATACGCTGGTCAATGGTCAAAGGCAGGCGCACACCCAGGGCTTCAGCCACCTCATCGGCCTCGGTCATTACGGCCCGGGCGATGGCGCTGGTTTCGGGATGAGTCGCCATTTCTTCAAGTGTGGCACCGGTCAGGGCGCTCATGGGGTTGAAAACCACATTGCCCAGGAGTTTGACCCAGAGGTCGTGGCGAATGCGACTGCGAATGGGGGCTTTTAACCCGGCGCAGATCAGGGCGGCGGCCAGGGTTTTGCAACGGTCGCTGCTGGTGCCGTCCAGCTCACCAATGGAAAATCGGTTGCCCTCAATGTGCTCGATGACTCCGGGTTGAACAATCACCGTTGAAGGGTAAATGATGCAGCCAATGATTCGGGAAGGGTCAATGGCTTGGGCAATCACTCCGCCCGGATCGACACTCTCGATGGCTGTACCGTCAAACGGGCCGCCTTGACTCTGAAAATACCACCATGGGATTCCGTTCTGAGCTGATACAACCACTGTTTCAGGGCCGAGTAACGGAGCAATTTGAGGTGCAATTTCAGTCAGGCTATGGGCCTTAACCGTCAAGAACACAAAATCGACCGGGCCAACGGACTCGTAGTCGTCCGTGGCGGTAGGATGGGCTTCAAAATCGCCATCCGGACTCTTAACTCGCACTCCGTGATTCTGCATCGCCTGCAGGTGGGCCCCCCTGGCAATCAGGTAGACATCCTCTCCGGACAGTGCCAATTTAGCGCCCAGAAAAGCGCCAATGGCCCCTGCTCCAACGATGGCGATTTTCACGAATCCAACTCCAGCCCGAGACTCAAATTAGAAGTTTGCTAGTTTCAGGCAGCCGATGCGAAGGCTGTTGAAACCATTCTACGCTGAACCTTGCCGGTGGCGGTGCGGGGAATCTCATCAACAATGTGGATGATCTTGGGGCATTTGAAGCCTGCCAAGCGTTCTCTGCAGAAAGCTACTAGTTCTGAAGCCTTCACTGCGGCAGTGACCACCACGGCCGCGCTGGGCTCTTCTCCGTGGGTTGCGCTGGGCACCGCAAAGGCCACAGCTTCGGACACGGCCGGATGGGCCAGGAGAATTTCGTCGATCTCCCGAGGTGAGATGTTCTCACCGGAGCGGATGATAATCTCTTTCAACCGACCAACCAGCGTCAAGTAGCCATCGGAGTCCATCACGCCCTGGTCTCCCGTGCGGAACCAGCCGTTGGTGAAGCTACTGAGGTTGGCTTCTGGGTTGGCTTCGTATCCTTGGGTCACGTTATCGCCCCGGATGACCACTTCGCCAGTGACGTTTGCCGGCTCAATGTTGCCGTCTTGATCCATGATGGCGATCTTGACGCCGGTCCCAATGCCCACAGACCCAGGCACGCGTTTGCCGTTGACCAGTGGGTTTGATGCCACCTGATGGGCTGCTTCGGTCATCCCATAGGCTTCTAACACAGGCACGCCAAACGTCTCTTCCATCTCAACCAGGACTTCAGCGGGGAACGGTGCGCTGCAAGAACGAATGAAGCGCAGATGCTGGCGGGCGATGGCAACTGCTGAGCTGCCAGCCTTTCTCTTGGCGCGGTGCAACAATGCCTGATGGATGGTGGGGACTGCCGAGTACCAGGTTACGTGGTGGGCTTCAACGGTGGACCAGAAATCCATCGCATTGAACTTGGCTGGCACCACGACTACGCCGCCCGATGCTAGCGTGGCCAAGGTGGAGGCGACCAGTCCGTGAATATGGAACAGGGGCATGACACACAGAGAAACGTCCTCTGGGGTCAGGCCATAGGTGTCTACGATGTTCTGGGTGCCGACAATCAGGTTTCGGTGGCTAAGTGGCACACGTTTGGGGCGGCTGGTGGTGCCGCTCGTGTGCAGTACTAGAGCTACGTCGTCGGCGTTGCTGCCGTCGCTGTCCCCCGGTAGGCCTAGGGCCGTGTCACAGGTGAAGTGGATCTTTTCATCAGCGTTAAGACCAACGCTGACGTTGATCATGGAGGCCGGGATGGCCTCATTTATGGCGTCGCTCGCTGCGCCGGAAGTGATAATGGCCTTGGCGTTGGCATCTTCCAGACAGAAGACAAATTCTTCTGTGGTGTAGGCCGGGTTTAGGGGAGCGGCGGTGGCACCTGATGCAGTGACAGCCAGGAATGAAACGATGTTTTCCACGCCGTTTGGCAGGACGATGGCAACGCGGTCGCCACGGCCAATGCCAAAGGAATTCAGTTGGTTGGCCAGGGAATCAACCTGACATTTGAGGGAGCCGTAGGTAAGTACCGGACCATCAGGGGCAATGATGGCGATGTTGGTCGGTATACTGCCGTCCAACATATCGGCAATAGTGGTTGGCAACTGAGAAGTTTCGAGGGCTTGAACATCAAGTGTCATTCTTTACGCTCGTTCCTTTCGTCCAAAAAACGGACATTTACTCGGAGCTGCCGAATCACTAATCCGAATAACAATAGCGATATATTATCGGCACTTCACTAGTATAGGCAGTTTTTGTGGCAAGACTAGAGACGTATTTCCTGTCAGAGTGATAGTCCAAGGTTATCACTGCAGCTTTGAGGAGTCAGTGCACAGAGGATTTGTGGATTTTCAGCCACTGTCGTTGGGCGTGGTTATACCCGAGAAGGCTAGGCGCACAGCGAGTTAAGGAAAAAACGCGACAAAAAGAGGATGTCTGAAGTAGACCGCAGAAAATGGAAACGCGGCTGTGCCGCTATTTGAACATTTTCATCATGGCCATTGGATTGCGGGACTTAGACATCTGCTTCATCAACTTCTGAGTTTGTTTGAACTGGTTCAGCAGTTGGTTAACGTCCGCAGGGGTAGTGCCACTACCCTTGGATATGCGGCGACGGCGGCTACCGTTGAGAATCTCAGGCCGTTGACGCTCCGCCTTGGTCATGGACCTGATAATGGCCTCAATGCGGTCGATCCGGCCATCGTCCAGGTCTCCGGCGGGCATCTTCTTGCTGAGTTTGCCCATGCCAGGGATCATCTCCATGATGGAAGACAGGGAGCCCATCTTCCGCACGCTCTGCAGTTGGGTGAGGAAATCTTCCAGGTCAAAGTTGGCCTGGCGAAATTTCTTCTCCATCTCCACAGCTTGTTTCTCGTCCACTGCGCCCTGGGCCTTCTCAATGAGCGTGAGAATGTCGCCCATGGCCAGGATGCGGGAGGCTAGCCGGTCGGGGTGAAACGCTTCCAAGCCGTCGGGTCGCTCGCCGACGCCCATGAACTTGATCGGCACTCCGGTGACCCGGGTGATGGACAGGGCGGCGCCACCACGGGCATCGCCGTCCATCTTGGACATTATCAGTCCGGTCAGGTCCACCTGAGCATGGAAACCCTCAGCGGCGTTGACCGCTTCCTGCCCGGTCATGGCATCCACAACCAGGAGCACTTCATCGGGTTTGATCTCTTTCTTGACGTCCCCGAGTTCCTTCATCAGTTCTTCGTCGATCTGAAGGCGTCCACCGGTATCGACGATGGCCCAGTTCACGCCCAGTTGCCGGGCTTTTTCCAGGCCGTTCTTGGCAACTTTCACCACGGTGGTGGACTTGGGGTCTTCGGAATAGACGGGTATGTCCAACTGCTTGCCCAGGGTTTCTAGCTGTTGGATGGCAGCGGGGCGGCGCAGGTCGGCGGCGATCAGAAGCGTCTTGTGGCCTTGTTGTCGCAGGTGCAGAGCCAATTTGGCGGCGGTGGTGGTCTTACCGGAGCCCTGCAGGCCCACCAGCATGATGGTGGTTACGGCCTGACTGGAAAGGGTCAGCGAGTTGTCGCCGCCGCTGAGGAGGTTGGTCAGCTCCTCCTGCACGATCTTGATTACCTGTTGACCGGGGGAGAGGCTCTCCAGAATGTCTGAGCCCATGGACCGTTCTTTCACGGCGGCCACGAAGTCTCTGGCGACCCGGAAATTAACGTCCGCTTCGAGTAAAGAGCGCCGGACCAGGCTCAAGGCTTCATCAACGTCCGCTTCGGTCAAGCGGCCTTTGCTGGTGAGCTTGTTTAGTATCCCGGTTAACTTGTCTGTTAGGTTCTCAAACATATCTGCTCTTTTTGCTTTCTAACTGGTATGTAAATCAAATTGTAGGCTGGCCGTAGTTTCAGGGTCAAGGCTGTAGGCGCTGTTTTACTCCCATCGGAAGAGGCGAACCGCGACGAAAAAGGTCACCGCTAGCCAGGCAATCAATCCCAGGACATCATCCCACTGTGACCACAGCGATTGGCCGTCTACTGCCACGCTGCGCAGGGCGTCGGCCAGGAAACTTAGAGGCAGGAAGTCGGCCACCGCGCGTAGGGGCTCGGGCATAGCCTCCCGGGGGAAAAACACCCCAGACAGGAACATCATGGGCAGGGCAATGGCGTTGGCTATCGGAGCGGCTACGTCTTCAGTGCGGGCGAACCCGGATACGGCGAACCCCATACTCACGAAAACCGAGCCTCCCAAAAGTGCTAGCAGCAGCATCGAAAACAGGTTGCCCTGCAGGTTAACGTCAAACGCCACCACGGCTAAGCCCACCAACACCAGAGTCTGCACTATGGAGACGGTCAGGCGGGTGAAAACTTGGGCGAAGATGAAGCTGGCTGGCAGGACGGGTGTGGCCTGCAGTCGCCGCAGAATGCCCCGGCTTTTTAACTGCACAAACGAGAATGCGACGCTGAACAGGCCCATCTGCATGATGGACATGGCCACCACGCCCGGCATCAGAAAATCTATGAACCGCAGGTTGCGACTGTCCGCAGGCCTGGCTTCGATTCGGTAACGTTCTGTAATCTGCCCTTCGGCGAAGGTAATCTCGTCCAACACACTTTGGATGATCGACTGCCCAGTCGCCGACGCTTGTGGTTGGCCCTGGTTGAAGATTACCGTGACCCGGCGTTGTGCCGGTGTCCCGGCCTCGCCGAACCCTGGCGGGATGATCAGGAGTAGGTTGCGGTCGCCGTCCAAGAGCGCTTCAAGTTCTTCCGCTTCGGTCGTTGTGTCTGAAATATCAAATGCGTCCAGTGCGCGGACGTCTGCCGCCAGCTTCTGGGAAGTCTCGTTATTGGCCCGGTCCACAATGCCCAGGTCCACGGTGCTGAAAGCGCCAAAATCCAGCAGTCCGAACACGGAGATGAGCACCACTGGCAGAAAAAACGTCCAGAAGATGGCCTGCTTGTCCCGGAACCAGATGCGCATCGATGCTCTGGTTAGGCTGAGCGTAGGATTGGTTTGAAAGAGGTGTTTCAGCATCGGTAAATTAAATAAGAGCACGGGTTAAGTTGATGTTGGTCTGCATCTGAACGTCAGTCCTGCAAGGCCCGGCCAGTGATATCCAAGAAAACGTCTTCCAAGTTGGCTAGGGTCTCCACCCGTTCTTTCTCGAAGCCCCGGCTGATTAGGTCATCAACCAGTGCTGCCGGTCGGTCCATCGCCACAATCTTGCCGTGGTCCATGATGGCCACGCGGTCGCATAGCTCGGCTGCTTCCTCCATGTAGTGCGTGGTCAGCAGCACTGTGCGCCCTTCAGACTTGAACCGCTGAATCAGCTCCCACATGTGTCGCCGTGCCTGGGGGTCCAGTCCGGTGGTAGGTTCGTCCAAGAACAGCAAAACAGGATCATTGACCAGCGTTGAGGCAACCGAAAACCGCTGTTTCTGACCTCCGGATAAGTCTCTGAATAGCGACTTGGCGCGGTCAGCCAGCTCCACAGTACCCAGCAGTTCCACGGCGTCGATCTGTCGGCGGTAGATGCTGGCCATAACGTCTAGAATCTCGCCCAGGTTCAGTCGGTCGAAGAACGCGGAGGACTGAAGCTGGATGCCAATGACCTTTTTGACTGCCCGCGGGTCTTTTTGAACGTTTATCCCGTTGACCAAGGCTGTGCCGCTGTCGGGCTTGCGCATCCCTTCCAGTATCTCGACTGTGGTGGTCTTACCGGCGCCGTTGGGCCCAAGAATGCCAAAGACCTCCCCTGCGCCCACAGCAAAAGAAACGCCGTCCACGGCCTGCAAGTCTCCGTAACGCTTGCGCAGGTCGTCCACATGGATGATGTTGGCTTTATTTGAGTCTG
>CAVODA010000064.1:0-7304 GCA_963694265.1 Dehalococcoidia bacterium | reverse complement strand
CCCTTGATATTCCAGTGCAGGTTGGTGGCGGCATCCGAGACCTGGCCGCCGCCGATGCCTGGCTTGAGATAGGCGTTGACCGGGTGGTCATTGGCACTGCGGCGGTGCGAGACCCGGAAATGGTCCAGGCTGTTTGCCGGAAGCACGGTAGCGAACGCGTGGTGGTGTCAGTTGACGCCAAGGATGGCATGGTGGCGTTACAGGGGTGGAAAGAGGCCAGCACCAAGACTGTGTTTGAACTTGCTGAGGAAATGTCCCAAATCGGGGTTGTCAGAATTCTCTACACAGACATTGCCCGTGACGGCGCACTCACCGGGCCAGACTTTGCCATCAACGCTCGTTTGGTCAATGAAACCAGTCTGGCGATACAGGCATCCGGCGGAGTTGCGTCAGTCGAGAACATCAAGGAGCTGGTGCCAACCGGGGTTGAGGGCGTGATAGTGGGTCGGGCCATCTACACGGGGGCGGTCAATCTGTCCGAGGCCGTGTCAGCCGTCGCTTAGTCTGCCGTGGTCTAACCGGAAGAAGATGGCTGGCTGCCATCTGTGTCGGACGCCCGGAATCGTGCGGCCAGTCGCCCTTCTGCAGTGGCGAACCAGTCTTCTCGGAGCACGTCCATCAGCAGGAAATCGTGGGCCATCCTCCGGATCGGCTTCACGGGATTGAACCCGCTCTTAGAGAAACTTTTCTGGGCTCGGCCGTTCCACTCCAGCGTATGCAAGTAGACCTTTGTCAAGTTGCGGGCGTTGAACATGTGGTCCAGTAGCGTGGTCACCGCGTCGTAGCCGTAGCCGTCGCTCCAGTAATCACGATCACCAATGACAATCCCCAATTCTGCTTCGCGGTTGACCGTATCCAGGTCGTAATACATGCAATTGCCAATGAAAAGGCCGTCCAACGTGTCAATAGAGTAATGGTGGGAACCGGGCGTGGGGTACTTCATCTGGTCTTCAAACAACTTCAGATAGCGTTCAAATGACATAGTCAGCGGAATGGCAGCGTCCAAACGAGCTAGTTCCGGGTCACTCCGCCACCGATAATCATTCTCGGCGTCCTCAAATTGCTTGTCTCGTAAGACAATCCTTGCCCCCTCTAACCTTGAATAAGGAGCATCCGCTGCATCGGCCATTTATTTAGGTCCTTTCCCCGGATCCGGCATTGTCCCTTTCTGCAATCAGGTCCAGTGCCCTCTGCAATACATTGGCTTCGTTGGCATGGGCCAGCGTTTTTACCGCCTGCTTGGCGTCAAACCATTGGACCACATCAAATTCAGGGTCGTGTTGGTCCGTTGCCCCGCCTACGGGAATCATCAGATAGAAATGGACTGTCTTATGGTAGCGAACTTCTTTCTCCCGGTCAGCAAACCAGTAGTCAATGCTGCCCAATGAGCCGTCAATCTCCACTTCCAACCCGGTCTCTTCCCTGACTTCACGCAAGGCCGTCTCTTCCAGTGTCTCACCGGGGTCTGGAGTGCCTTTGGCCAGGCTCCAGCGCACTGGTTGGCTACGGCCGCAGAGCACAGTCTCCAGCCGCCCTGCGTTCATCTGGTAGACCACGCCCCCAGCCGAAACCGGGGTTTCAACCCGGGATTTGGCATTCATATCAGTTGATCCTTTTTGCTAACACGTTTGGCCCGCCAGATGGCGGCGACCAAGCACAGTTAACAATTGTAAGTGTCGGGTTTGAGGGCAGTCAATCCGTTTATGGGGCGGCTAGGCGACCGATCGAAGAGTTGACCCACTAGCTGCCGCCGCCGATTGCCGGGACAAAGTGGACCTCGCTGTTCTCACCAACCTTGGTCAGCATACCCATAATCGCTACGTCGCCATCAATGGCCACGGCCAGGCTCTCGCGAATCTCGCCGTCTTCTACCAGTCGGTCTTTGATACCGGGATACATTTTTTCCAACCGGTCGACAACCTGGCCGATGTTGCCAGCATCCAGTTCCAGTTTTTTGATGCCGGACGTTAGTTTTTGGAGCATGGTTGGTATGAAAATCGTGGCCAAAATCCAGGCTCCTCATTTATCTGTTTTGCAATGACGAACCGGTTAGGTCCGCTGTCTTCAGGTTCTGATATGGCGGGTGGGTTGTCAACCCCAAACCAGAATCAAAAAGGCCGACCATTCAGGCATTTCTGCCCGAACGATCGGCCTTTGGTGAACTTAGTATAAAGCCAGGTTAAAAGCTGGGTTAGCTCTTGCTGTTCTCCCAACCTGCTTCAAGGATCTTGCCGGGGGTTATCGGCAAACTTCGCATCCGGTCGCCCGTAGCGCTGGCCACGGCGTTGGCCACGGCAGCCATGGGTGGGCAGATGGCTGCTTCACCGACTCCGCGGACTCCGTATGGATGCCCAGGGTTGGCGACCTCCACGATGACCGTGTCAATCATCGGCAGGTCCAAAGAGGTCGGCATCCGGTAGTCCAAGAAGCTGGAGTTCAGCATCTTGCCGGTGTCATCGAAGAAGTACTCTTCGTTGAGCGCCCAGCCAATGCCCTGCACCGCTCCTCCCTGCATCTGTCCTTCGACGTAGCTGGGGTGGACGGCTTTACCGGCGTCTTGAATCGCAGTGAAGCGGGTGACGTCGGTCTTGCCGGTTTCCGGGTCAACTGCAATGTCTACTATGTGCACCGCGTAGCCATTGCCCTCTCCGGAGGGGTCAACGCTTGACCGGCCAGTGATGGAACCGCCAGTGGTAGCCGTTTGGCGGGCCAGGTCTTTGAACGAAAGTCTCAATTCTTCATCAGACTTGTGAGAAATCATGCCGGAGACGAATTCAATGTCATCTTCAGATGTGTCCCAGATTTTGGCGGCCCGGGAAATCATCTGTTCTTTGACATCTTCGGCGGCGCTGATGGCTGCGATGCCGGTGGCAAAGGATGTTCTGCTTCCGCCGGTTATGAAGGTGTAGCCGATGGAGTCTGTGTCCACAATGGTGGGTTTAACGTCCTCGTAGGCTATGCCCAGAGTCTCTGCGGTCTGTTGGGCGATGGACGCACGTGTGCCGCCAATGTCCACTGAGCCCATGATCAGGCTGACAACGCCGTCGTAGTTGACGGTCATCACCACGCTGGACTGGAAGCCACGGTTGGGCCAGTAGCCACAGGCCACGCCCCGTCCGGTGCCTTTCTCAATCTTGGATTTGTAGTGGTCGTGATTGCGGGCCGCTTCGAGACACTCCACCAGCCCGATACGCCGGGCAACCATGCCCTCGATGCGTCGCGTGCCTTCTTTGGCTGCGTTTAGCAACCGGAAGTCGATGGGGTCTATTTTCAGTTCTCCGCAAATCTCATCAATCAGAGATTCCACAGCGAAGGCTGCCTGGGGTGAGCCAGGAGCGCGGTAAGCAGCAGACTTGGGTTTGTTGACGACCACGTCATAGCCATCCACCTTACCGTTCTCAACGTCGTAACAGGCAAAGGCGCAGACGATTGCCTGCATGACCGGTGATCCTGGATAAGCGCCGGCATCCATGGCCATTTCGGTTTCAACCGCAGTCATCTTGCCGCTGTTCTTCACGCCAATCTTGACCCGCATCCAAGATGCCGGGGCCGGGCCAGAAGCTTCAAAAACCTCAGTCCGGGTCATCAGCGCTTTAACCGGCGAACCAGTCTTTTTGGAGAGGATCGCGCAGATGGCGTCCAAATAAGCGGTGATTTTGCCGCCAAAGCCGCCGCCAATTTCCATGGGAGTGACTTTGATCCGGGAGACGGGCACGCGAAGTATGTTGGAGACGGTGGCCCGAACCTGAAAAGAACCCTGGGTGCTGGTCCAGATGTTTAGCTGGCCGTCGGAATTCCAAAATGCTGTTGTGTTGTGAGGTTCGATGTAACCCTGATGGACGGTGGCGGTGGTGTATTCCTTTTCCATCACCAGGTCGGCCTCGGCAAACCCCTTTTCAAGGTCGCCGGAGGCGTAGCTCATGTGCGAGGCGATATTACTGGGTTTGTCAGCGGTCTCGCCCATGTCATTGGTTCGGAGATCTTCGTGAATCAACGTCGCGCCGGGCTTCATGGCCTCGCGGACGTCAATGATGGAGTCCAGCACCTCGTATTCAACTTCAATCAATTCCATTGCCGACTGGGCCACGTGGCCATTCACCGCAGCAATAGCAGCAACGGGGTGCCCTTTGAACAGAACTTTGTCGCTCGCCATCATATGGTCAGTGGCAAACTTCAGCCCAGTGTAGTCACCGCCCAACTCCTCTTTTGAAAGGGAGGCAAAGGGGAGGTCTTTGGCCGTGATAATCGCACGCACGCCAGGGAACGCTTCAGCCTTGCTGGTGTCAATTGACTTGATCCTGGCGTGAGGGTAGGGGCTGCGCAGCAACTTGGCCTGTAGTGTGCCAGTCAGATTGGTATCGTCACCGTACCGGGCACGGCCGGTGACTTTATCCACGCCATCAGGACGCACTGGGCGGGTGCCGACAACGTTATATTCTACTTCCGAGAGAACTTGGTTTGAGGTCATATTGCTACCTCCATAAAATTAAAGCCGAAAATCAAGACCAGTGTTAAGAATAAAACCGGAATTGATATCGAACTAGGCATAAAATACTAAAACCGGAGTCCCTATCAGATGTTAGAGACTCCGGCTGAGTGCCAATGATAAAGGCCTGTTATTTGGCCTTGCTTACCTGAAGGACGGCGCGGACGATCTTGTCGTAACCGGTGCAGCGGCATAGGTTGCCGGCCAACCAGTGACGGATACGGCCCTCGTCGGCATCGGGTTCCTGGTCCAGCAGGCCTTTGGAGGCCAACAGGAAGCCAGGTGTGCAGATACCGCATTGTAGTGCCGCGTTCTCCAAGAACGATTGCTGTAGCGGGTGCAGCCCTTCAGGAGTGGCCATACCCTCAATGGTTGTGATGTCTTTGCCTTCAGCTTCTACGCCGAGAACCAAACAGGAGTCGACGATTCTGCCGTCCATGATGACGGTGCAGGCGCCGCAGTTGCCGTCATTGCAACCTTCCTTGGTTCCAGTCATGCCGAGAACATCCCGTAGGCATTCCAGCAGACTCTGGCGAGGCTCACAAAGAAAGTTGATTACCTCACCGTTCAATGTGGTCTGTACTTGGGTGACTCCAGCCATGGTTAACCTCCCCTGGCTCGTTCGATGGCGATATTGAGAGTGCGGCGTGTCAACACACCAACTAGGTGGGTGCGTTGACGAATGGTGCCGCGCATGTCGGAAATGGGCTTGGCAGCAGCCTGTGCTAATTCAGAGGCTGCTTGGATTGTCTCTTCATTCACAGGCTTGCCTGCCAGACTATCTCCGGATTCCTTGGCAAACACCGGGGTTGGAGCTACAGATGCCAGTGAGATGCGAGCGGAGACGAAGTTTTGTCCCGATGCATCAAGCTGGACACTGGAGCCAACGCCGACAACAGCGATGTCCATCTCATTCCTGGGGATGAACCTCAGATAACTGGCGCCGGATTTTGCCTGGGGTGCCGGGATGGAGACTGAGACTAGTATTTCGCCGTCTGCCAGGGCGTTTCGTCCAGGGGCCGTGCACATCTCTTCAACGGGTAGTTGACGAGTTCCATTCGGTCCGGCAATGTTACAGACGCCGCCCAAGGCAATCACAACTGGAATAGAATCTCCGCTGGGGGCTGCGTTACAGATGTTTCCGCCAATCGTGGCCCGACCTTGAATCTGGATTCCACCAATCAGAAAGGCAGCGTCCATCAGCCCTGGGTAGGCTGCTGACAGAGTTTCGTCTTGGTAAATCTTATAACAGGGGACTGCCGCTCCAAGTGTGAGGCCATTAGTGGCGTCATAGGAGACGACATTCAAATCGGGAATTTCCTTGATGTCTACGACAAGGGGGGCGGTCCGGCGTCCGGCGCGCATTTGCACCAGCATGTCGGTTCCACCGGCCATGATCCGGGCCTGGTCTCCCTTGGAAGCCAAAGTCTTAACGGCTTCCTCAATGCTACTAGGTGATAAATAATCAAACGGTTCCAATAGGGCACCTCCTGCGCGATGGATTATAGCATCGCTGGACACACGGTCAAGCTGTAAAATACAATTCGTTTCTCAGTTCCTAACGGCGCTGGGTATTGGAGGTACTCTAAATTGCCTCGGCGTTCGGCTTTAGACCTATAAATCAACACACTTTAGAGGCTAAAATGACGCAAACTCAAACACCTTATCGGATCAGAGGAACATTTCTAGAGTCTTGCAACTGTGAAGCCGGTTGCAACTGTAACTTTGGCGGATTTCCCGACCATGGCAAATGTGAAAGCATCGTTGGAATCCATCTGAGTGAAGGGAAGTTCGGCGAGACCGACATGGCCGGCATGAAAATTGTTTTGGTCGCCAAATGGCCCCAGGCGATTCATGAAGGTAACGGTTCGGCCGCAGTGTTCATTGATGAATCAGCCACCGATGACCAAGTGACCGGGATTGCTACCATCCTGACCGGACAGGCGGGCGGGATGCCTTGGGAAATCCTAGCCACCACCCTTACTGCCGTGGACGGTCCGCACTTGAAAAAGATCAATATGGAAGTAAACGGCCGGAACAGTGGCTTCAGCATCGACGGTATTTTGGACGTCAAGCTGACCCCTCTAATCAACCCCGTCACCGGCGAAGAGAATGAAGTCCACATCGTATTCCCGGGCGGCGGACTAATCTGGGACGATGGAGCCTCGGCCACAACCTCAACGATGCACGTGGATCACGGCGACATCAAATTTGATTACACCGGGCAGAGCGCCTTCTTTGCTCCGGTTGAATGGACCAACCAATAGTCCGGGCTATATTACCTGGCGTATAAAATCAGGATTCCCAAAATGGGGGCTGCGAATATTGCAGCTCCCTTTTCGTGCAATCACCGTTTCAGATAATTTCAGTGAACACTTCCAAACATATAGAGTCGCTCATAAAACGTGACCGGATGATTGTCATTGCCGGTGTGGTGGCCGTGGTGGCCATCGCCTGGGGATACACTATCTACGTGGCCCAGAACAACGCGGGCATGGAAATGTCCATGAGCATGGATTCTGGCAATGTCCGATCCTGGACCGGCGTGGATTTCTTCCTGATGTTCGTAATGTGGGCGGTGATGATGGTGGCCATGATGGTTCCCAGTGCCGCACCCATGATCCTGCTCTTTGCAACCGTCAACCGCCGCCGCCAAGAGCAATCGCGGCCGTTCGTCGCCACTGGTGTCTTCCTTTCCGGGTACTTGGTGGTCTGGAGTGTTTTCGCATTAGGGGCAACTCTTGGCAACTGGGGCCTACACCAAGCATCGCTAATGACATCGATGATGGGCGGAAGTTCCAGCGGATACCTGGGCGGG
>CAVODA010000063.1:0-7332 GCA_963694265.1 Dehalococcoidia bacterium | reverse complement strand
CACCCTAATGCCGCCCGACCTGATTCGCAGCAACAACAATATTGCCCGCTCCGGATTTGCGTCCCTGGTAGAAGTTGATACCAACCTGGATCGGGCCATAGAAGGGGCGGACGTGGTCATGGCCCTGAGACTGCAACAAGAAAGACAGCACGCCGGGTTCTTGCCCAGCTTGCGGGAATATATCCGGCGCTGGCAGGTTACCGATGAACGGATGGCCAGGGCCAACCCCGACGCCATGGTGATGCACCCTGGGCCCATGAACGAGGGCATTGAGATCAGCAACAGCATCGCCCACGGTGGTAGCTCAGTCATTGAAGAACAGGTGACCAACGGCGTTGCGATACGCATGGCCCTGCTCTACCAGGTAACCATTGGCCCCGCCCAGCAGCTCTAGAACCCGGCTAAGACCAGCAAGAACAAGATAAAACGCGGGAGACGTGTTTGGAAACCGAAAGCATCGTGATTCGCCACGCCAGGATAATCGACCCCAGCCGTCAACTGGACCGGGTGGGCGATATATTACTTGGCAGCGGGGAGATTCTGGCCACCGGTAGGCTGGGATTGGACCGCATCCCGGAGGGAGCCAGGGTTATCGACGGCACCGGTTTGGTTGTCGCCCCCGGCTTCATTGACCTGCATTGCCACCTGCGAGAACCCGGCTTTGAGTACAAAGAGACCATAGCCGCTGGCTCCAAAGCGGCCGCCAAGGGCGGGTTCACCACCGTGTGCGCCATGCCAAACACTGACCCTCCCATAGATAACGCTGCAATGGTGGAGTTCATACATCAGAAAGCCAAACAGGAGTCAGCAGTACGTATCCTGCCCATCGGCTGCGTGACCAAGGGGCGAAAGGGCCACGAACTCTCAGAGATGGAAGAATTGGCCACCGCTGGAGTGGCTGCCTTCAGCGATGACGGCGACCCTGTATATGACGCCAACCTGATGAAACTAGCGCTGACATATAGCTCCGACCTTGGTCTGGTCATCAGCAACCATTGTCAGGAGCGATCGCTTTCCTGCAACGGCGTGATGGCCGAAGGCCCAGTTGCCACTCACCTGGGATTAGACGGCATACCAGCCGCGGCAGAAGAAGCAATGATCGCCCGGGACATTGCCCTAGCTGAAGCCACCGGCGGTCGCCTCCACGTGGCCCACCTTAGCACCGTCGGCAGCGTGCCATTGGTGCGTGAAGCCAAAGACAGAGGTCTTGCAGTGACGGCAGAAGTTTGCCCACACCACCTGACGGTTACCGACCAATGGGTTCTGGGCGCCAAGGGTGCAGCCTCGGTGGCTGCCGGCGGTTTGGCCTATGACACCAGCACCAAGGTCTATCCGCCGCTGCGTGCTCAGAGGGACGTTGAAGCGTTGATCGCTGGTCTGGCCGAAGGGGTGATCGACTGCATTGCCACCGACCACGCCCCCCACGACCTGACCAGCAAACAGGTCACCTACCAGGAGGCAGCCTTTGGCATCAGCGTCTTGGAAACGGCGCTGGGTTCACTGTTGCAGTTGGTCGATTCCAGCAAGCTAAGCATGGCTGCCATGATTGACCGGCTGACCGTTGGCCCGGCCAATGTACTGGGCGAAAAATATGCAGACCTGGCATCACTCCAACCGGGCACTCCCGCAGACATTGTGATTTTTGATCCGGAACAAGAATGGATAGTGGACACATCGGAGTTTGAGTCCAAGGGAAAGAACACGCCTCTTGAGGGGACAACTCTGAAGGGACGTGTGGTGGCTACGATCGTTGGCGGAAACCTGGTCTACGAAGGGCCGGGACTGAAGTTTCAGGAAGCTCGTAGCCGGGCTTAACTAGCCAGACTTAATGGGTCGCCGGGCGGCGACAAACTGAACAGCAAAAAAATCTAAAAATGGACGGGTGCACTACATTGCACGAGCCAGCCTATCTGGTCTTGGAAGACGGCTCTGTACACCAGGGTATTGGTTTTGGCGCTGAGGTCGAGGGCCTCGGCGAAGTTGTGTTCAATACGAGCATGACCGGTTATCAAGAAATTTTGACCGATCCGTCCTACGCTGGCCAATTGGTGACCCTTACTTATCCGTTGGTTGGCAATTACGGCATCAATCCCCAAGACTTTGAATCGTCCCGGATACAAGTCGGTGGGTTCATCGTCCGCGAGAATTGCGACCAACCCAGCCATGGGCGCAGCACTCAGAGTCTGCACGAGTTCTTAGCCTCCGAGGGAATTCCCGGCATCTCTGAGATCGACACCAGAGCAGTTACAATGCGGCTGCGTTCCCAGGGGGTGATGCTGGGAGTCATTACCAGCGGATACCCCGACGCCGCTCTAAAACGTCTGCAAGACTCCCCAGCATACGATGACAAAGACTACGTAGCCACAGTAACCACCGGAGAGGAATACGACTGGAATCCCACGGACGAAGAACTGCCTGAGATCAAACATCACATAGTGGTCACTGACTGTGGTCTCAAGTACAACATACTGCGGCAGTTGCGTCGGCGCGGTTGCCGAGTGACCATCATGCCGGCGGCCACTCCTGCCGATGTACTGCTGGGCATGAAGCCCTCCGGGATACTTTTCTCACCCGGACCTGGAGACCCCAAGCAATTGGACTATGTGGTGGACAACACCCGGCAGATATTGGGTCGTGTGCCGGTGATGGGAATCTGCCTGGGACATCAGATTATTGCGAGGGCCCTAGGCGCTGATACTTTCAAGCTAAAGTTTGGCCACCGCGGCGGAAATCACCCTGTGAAAGACCTGGCTGATGGGCGCGTTTACATAACTTCTCAGAACCATGGTTACGCTGTGAGCCCCGAGAAATTGCCCTCAGGCTTGGAGGTCTCACATATCAACTTAAATGACCAAACTGTGGAAGGATTTCGCCATAAAGACCTCCCACTTTTTACAATACAATATCATTCCGAGGCTTCACCCGGGCCCAGGGACAATGAATATATCTTTGATCAGTTCATCAAAATGGTTGAAGATTTCGAGGGTTAACACCCTTGGTAACGGTCCGCTGAAAACCGGGTCCCTGAATACCGGGGCATAGTGAAGCCAAAAAGCAATACTGGGGCACGACGGCCAACACCAAACCGCGCCCAATCTAACAAGGAGGATGCGACTGATTCAACGGCGATCCATTTTCAGGGCAATACCAAAAAGCCCAAACTACTAATTCCGACCCCAACAGGCGTGATTTTTGGAGGATTATTCTATGTCTTCATTCGCTATGTTTTTGCTGGAGGGGGGTGTGGATGTGGAGGTGGCGGTGGATTTTGAGAAGATAGCCCCTTTTCTAGAAGAGGAAATTTCTCAATATACCTGTGGTGAATACATTTATAAGATTAGAGCGGGCAAAGGGACACTTGGCAAGCACTGGGACCTGGTTATAAACGCCGTGGACCCAAACATGGAAGGCCAGCCCCTTTTTCCCCTAGGACGAATCGAGGTCGAACCCGACGGCCCCGGCGCGGTGAACCTTAAGGTTCCGCCCCGCTTGGCGCAGACGGTTCATGGAGAGGATGCCGCAGACTGGGATGGCAAACTCTTTGGCTCGTTTGTCTCGCAACTATTAAATTCATTGCACACAAGGCAGTTGATAGAACTACCTGGTTTGCTACCAACGATTTAGATTGTTGGTAACGATTGCGGACAACCAATACAGGTTGAACGTAGGTTGATTTGCACTTATACCCGGCCTCGCCGATTGGCTGTATAGCCAAAAAGTAGGGCCGGGTATAACATCGAAAGGCGTATATTTTTAAGCCCAAATAGGGCCGTGGCCGCACAGCACTGCGGGAAGGGTGGTTATCATTACGGACAAGCCTAAAAAGGTGCTCGTAATCGGTTCAGGCCCTATTGTTATTGGCCAAGCAGCAGAGTTTGATTACGCAGGTACTCAGGCTTGTAAGTCTCTTCGGGAAGAGGGCGTGATCACGGTTCTGGTCAACTCCAACCCGGCCACCATAATGACCGACCCAGGCATTGCAGACCGCGTCTACATTGAGCCGCTCACCGTTGAGGTCCTAGAGAGGATCATTGAACGGGAGAAGCCCGACGGCATCCTGCCCACACTGGGCGGCCAGACCGGTTTAAACCTTGCTGTAGCCCTGGCAGACGCCGGCGTCCTAGAACGCCACAATGTGGGTTTGCTGGGCACACCTTTGGAGACCATTCGGCGCTCCGAGGACCGAGATTACTTCCGCACTTTTCTCCATGAGATCAACGAACCAGAACCCGAAAATATCAGTGTAAACACCATCGAAGAGGCCTTGGCAGCCGCCAAAGAGATGGGCCTTCCACTGGTGGTCCGGCCCGCCTATACCCTGGGTGGCAGTGGCGGCGGAATTGCCAACACTCAAGAAGAATTTGAGACCTTTGCTCGTACCGGTCTAGCAGCCAGCCCCATTTCCCAGGTCTTGCTGGAACGCTCTCTGGTCGGCTGGAAAGAAATCGAATACGAGGTGATGCGCGACAGTGCCGACAACTGCATCACCATCTGCAACATGGAAAACCTAGACCCTATGGGCGTCCATACCGGTGACAGCATCGTCGTGGCCCCCAGCCAGACATTGAGCGACCATGAATACCATATGCTCCGCACCGCCAGTCTCAAGATTATCCGTGGTCTGGGCATTGAGGGCGGCTGCAACGTCCAGTTTGCCCTGCAACCCCATCCAAGAGTCTCCAAGGCCCTGGGGCAAGAATGGTTCCCGGAGTCGCCTTACTACGTAATTGAAGTCAACCCTAGAGTCAGCCGTAGCTCCGCGCTGGCCAGCAAGGCCACTGGTTACCCCATCGCCAGGGTTGCCGCCAAGATTGCCGTGGGCAAGAAACTGGACGAGATAGAAAACGCGGTGACCAAACAGACCACCGCTGCGTTTGAACCAGCCCTGGACTACTGCGTGCTCAAGATTCCGCGGTGGCCCTTTGACAAGTTCCCCCACGGTGACCGCCGGACCACCACCCAGATGAAGGCCACCGGCGAGGTCATGGTCATTGAGCGATCTTTTGAAGCTGCGCTGCAAAAGGGTGCCCGCTCTCTGGAACTGAGTGGTCACAACTTACTCTGGGAGAACCCGGAATGGCGCTCTGAAGGCGAATTGTCGCTGGACCGCCTCCCTCTTGGTCCCAATGACGAACGGATGTGGGGATTGATGTCGGCGCTCAGACAAGGCGCAACCGTCGATGAACTAGTCAACCAAACCTACATCGAACCCTGGTTCTTGAATGCCTTTGAACGCATTGTGAAGATGGAGCGTCGGCTACTGGGTGAAGAACTCACACCAACCTTGCTCAAGGCAGCAAAGCGCATGGGTTTCTCAGATAACCAAGTGGGCACCCTGTCAGACATGCTGCCGGAACAGGTGCGTGACCTCCGACATGATTGGGGACTAAGACCGGTTTACAAGACGGTGGACACCTGTGCCGCCGAGTTTGAGGCCGTCACTCCCTATTACTACAGCACCTACGACGAGGAGAATGAAGCGCTGCCCTTGGAAGGCAAAAAGGCCCTGGTGATTGGCAGCGGCCCCATTCGCATTGGCCAAGGTATCGAATTCGATTACTGCAGCGTGCATGCCGCCACGGCCCTCTCCGAAGCCGGGGTTCGCAGTATAATGGTCAACTCTAACCCTGAAACTGTGTCCACAGACTTTGATACGAGTGATCGCTTGTACTTTGAGCCGCTGGATGAAGAATCAGTTCGGGACATTCTGGAGAACGAAGAGGTGGACAACGTGTTTCCGCCTTCCGTTGTGCAATTTGGCGGCCAGACCGCGATTGACCTTTCCCAGTCTTTGGCCCGTGCCGGGATGCCCATTCTAGGCTCCAGTGCCGAGGCCATCGACATGGCTGCCGACCGGGAAAAGTTTGAAGACTTCCTGTCCCGGTTGGGTATCCCTCAGCCTCCCGGTGCCGCCGTAACCTCCGTTGAAGAGGCGTTAAAGGTGGCCCAGAACATCGGCTACCCGTCCGTGGTCCGACCTAGCTACGTCATCGGCGGTCGTTCCATGGAGATCGTCCAAAACGCCACCGAGCTGATCCACTACCTCACGGCTGCGGTTGAACTGGCTCCAGACAAACCGGTGCTCATTGACCGTTATCTGGAAGGAAAAGAGTGTGAGGTTGATGCCATCTGTGACGGCGTTGATGTTCTGATACCCGGAATTATGGAACACGTGGAGCGCGCCGGGGTCCACAGCGGCGATTCTATGGCCATCTACCCCAGCCTGAACCTCAGCGCCCGAGAGATCGAGACCATAGTCGATTACACCACCCGCATCGGGTTGGCTTTGGGCGTACGGGGTCTGATGAACGTCCAGTTCGTCATCCACGGCGGGGCTGCCTACCGAAGCCCAATGACGCCGCAAGACAACAGCGAGCCGACCACAGTTTACATAATCGAAGTAAATCCCAGGGGCAGCCGGACCATTCCGTTTATATCGAAACTGACCGGTGTCCCGGTGGCAAAATTGGCCACCAGGGTGATGCTTGGAGAGACGCTGAAAGACCAGGGGTATCCCGGTGGACTGTGGCCGGAACAAGACTTGGTGGGAGTCAAAGCCCCCGTGTTCTCAATGGCCAAATTGGTGGGCGTTGACTGGCATCTGGGGCCAGAGATGAAATCCACCGGCGAGGTCATGGGAGTAGACCGAGACTTTCAGAAGGCACTGACCAAGGCGCTATTGGCGGCGAATCTGAACCTGAAACCAGGCACTGGCGTACTGCTCAGCATTGCTGATCAGCATAAGGCAGAAGCGGTGTCCCTGGTGCGCAACCTGGCTGATGCCGGTTGCCTACTTTACGCCACAGAAGGCACCGCAGCGATGATCTCTGCCATGGGTTTGCCGGTAAATATGACCACCAAGAAGCTCAGTGAAGGCCACCCCAACGTGGTTGATGTGATTGAAGATGGCAGCGTGAGCGCTGTGGTCAATACCATCTCCGGTTCACCAGAGGTCATGCGAGACGGGTTCTATATACGCCGTGCCGCCGTGGAAAAGCACATACCGTGTTTTACTTCTATGGACACCGCCAGAGCCGCCGCAGAGAGCCTACGGTCAGAATCGGCGGCCTATCACATAGCAACCATCGGTGAGTACCTAGAAGCCCGTTAGGGCCAGACAGCCGCTTCCGCTTTCGATTCTAGAAAAGGTTAAGATTATCCAAATTTACACCAGGCTTGAGACCCATTCCTGAAACAGTTTTCAACTTGACAGGTTCACGTTTGGTGACCGGTGTTTCGACTGGCAGAGTGCGTTTGAGGCAACCTTCTATGAGAGACGACAAGCTACAGGCCAAATGATTGGCCCGTTCTTTGGAATCACTAAGCAGTTGT
>CAVODA010000062.1:0-7371 GCA_963694265.1 Dehalococcoidia bacterium | reverse complement strand
AGGATTATCATCTTGTCGTAATCTCTGATCCAGCGCTCAATCTCTTCTTGGTCTGAGGCGCTATGCCGGTCGACCAGCGCACTGCCACGCACCAATTGGGAGAATACCCAGCAGCGAACGCCCTGCGCTCGTAGATCATCACGCAAAGTCTTGGCAATCTCTTCATCCTGGTTGATACAGGCAATGTAGACCTCACGCAAGCTGGTCGTGTCTGCACCGGCTGGTTCCAAGAAACCCAGGGCTGCGGCTGGTAGTCCGGCCTCCAACAAGAACGACTCTGGAATCTTGCCGTGGGATTGGAACAAAGAATCCAGGCCCACTGTGCTTGGGCAGTCGTGTCGGACCTGATCCAATCCGATTATGTTGCCCATGTCGCAGTCTTGGAAGATGGAATAACCAAACAGGCTGCCAGTCATGTCGGTGCCGGTGAGATCCACGCTCCAGAACTGGGTCTGGAAGAAATCAGTGTTGTGGCATTTGGTGTTGGTCATGTTCGCCCGGACCACCGATGCGCCAGAAAGACTGGCTCCGGTCAGGTCGGCGTCGGTCAAATTGGCACCAGACAGGTTGGCTCGAGAAAGGTTTGCATTGACCAAAATCGCCCCGGTCAGATTGGCTTCAGACAAAACTGCCCGGTCTAGGTCGGCCCCAGTGAGGTCGGCACCACGCAGGTCTGCCCCGCGCAGGTTGGCGCCGTTCAGGCGGGTGCGGGTCAAGTTAGTTTCCCGGAGGTTTGCGTGGTACAGGTGACAGGGGTTCATAAAGCAGCCAGAAAGGTTGGCCCGCTGCAATACTGCACCCATCAGGTCTGAGTTTCTGACATCCGCACCGCTGATATCGACTTGAGGCGCTCTTACGTAACTCATGTACGCCGCGTTCAAGTCTAGATTTTCATCGGGGTTAGCTGTTCGCCATCGGGCTACGTGGTCGCGGCCTCGCTTAACGAGTAGAACATGCTCCATATTCGCCATGTTTTCTTGCTCCAGACCAGATTTGTGGGGGGCCAAGTCGGCCCGGTGTCCAAAACGCCGCAGAGTTTTAGCTGCGGGGAATGATTATTGCCCGTTTGTGGGTGCCGTCACCAATCTTGGTGTCGGCGTCAAAAGCTTCTACTTTAAAGGTAAGTCGGTTGCGGTCAATCTCAATCAACTCGGCATGGGCAATAATTGTGGCACCAATGTCGGCTCCGGCGAGGTGTCGAATGTTGACCTCGATCCCCACGGATACTTCTCCGTCTTGTAGATGGTTGTTGGTGGCCGCAGATGCCGCTTGTTCCATGAGCTGAATCATGGAGGGAGTGCTGAATTTACCCACGTGACCCGCCACGTTATGGTCGCAAACCAGCGTTTGTTTTTGGCCCTTTAGGCCGGGGCTAATACTGGGGCTAGCCATTCTATATGCCCTCCGTTCGTTTTATTACCAAACCCCTGGCCGTTGGAGAATTTATTTCAGTCTCATACCGCCCTTAGCCAATTCAGACTTTGGACGGTTGCTCACACATAATAGCAGATAGTCTGCCAGGCGCAATCCACAGCCAAATTTATGCGTGTTTTAGCCCGATATTTTAGCTGGCTGTTTTAACCAATTCCCGCAACGCCTATAATGTTAAAGGCGAATTTCGTAGAACAGCCGAAAAATCGCTCGAAATAACACCCGCAATTCAAGTGACCTTATATGCCGACCAAACGAGATTTCCTCTCCGTAACCGACATCACACCCGACGAAACCATGGCCCTGCTCAAACGGGCCAGGGAAAGCAAACTGCTGCCCAGGGGCGAAAACCTTCCGTTGGCCGGAAAATCCGTCGCCATCTTGTTTGACAAACCATCGCTGCGCACCCGGGTGAGCTTCCAGGTTGGAATCCAAGAATTGGGCGGATACTCGGTCTTTCTTGGTGAGCAAGAAGTGGGGCTAGGCCGCCGAGAGCCGGTCTCCGACGTCGCAAACGTGCTGTCCGGTTACGTGGACTGCATCGTTGCTCGCATTTCCAATCATGATTTGATCGCTGAGTTGGCTGAATACGCCAGCGTGCCGGTGATCAACGCCCTTTCAGACGTTGAGCACCCGTGCCAGGCAATGGCCGACCTGCTAACCATCTACGAACACAAAGATACCCTGGAAGGACTGAGCCTGACTTACGTGGGAGACGGCAACAACGTGGCCAGAAGTCTATGTTTGGCGGCACCCGCCGTAGGCATGAATTTCACCAGTGCGTCGCCACAAGGTTATAATCTAGATGATGCTTTGGTGGAACAAGCCCGTTCTCGAGCAAATGGGGCATCCGTTCAGATACGAACCCTGACCAACCCTGAAGAAGCGGTGGTCGGCGCCGATGTGGTCTACACCGACGTCTGGGCCAGCATGGGGCAGGAAGCAGAGGTTAAAGCCAGGCAGGCAGCCTTTGCCCGTTACACTGTAAACCCGGAACTTATGCAGCGGGCCAACGCCGGCGCATTGTTCATGCATGACATGCCAGCCCATTACGGGGAAGAAGTCTCACCGGGGATGCTGGAGCACCCGCAATCAGTGGCCTTTCCCCAGGCGCACAACCGGCTACACGCACAAAAAACAATCATGGAATTCTTACTCTCCGGAATCTGAATTCTTTAATCAAGTATCACCGGAAGTATCACTCGAAATTATATAGCGTCAGAACCCTGACCAAAAAATGGTGTTGATTTGGCAATTCCCATAGTCGCAATAATCGGCCGGCCCAACGTCGGCAAATCCTCGCTCTTCAATAGAATAATCGGCCGCAGACAGGCCATCGTCAGCGATGTCGCAGGCACCACCCGCGACCGCCTGATGGCCGACGCCTGGTGGGATGAATTTCATTTCATACTGCTGGACACCGGAGGTCTGGAGTCTGACCCGGAAGGCATCATCAGGAAATTGGTCCAAGAACAGGCTGAAATGGCGATCCAAGATGCCGATGTCATCATTTTCATGACCGATGTTGTGGACGGGCTGACCCACTCCGATCGTACCGCCGCCGAACTGTTGCGTTTTACCAAGAAGCCGGTGGTGCTTGCCGTAAATAAAGTGGACAACGACCTCAGGGAATACGGCGCACCTGAGTTCTATGAATTAGGCATGGGCGACCCTGAACCCATCAGCGCGTTCCATAACTACGGGATCCAACGGCTGATGGATCGGGTCACCCAACACATTGAAGCCGATCCGGACGGTGCTGAAGAAGATCTCACCCCACTGGACGAAAACGCGCCGGTCTACGAACAGGGCGCGATGAACCTAGCGATCGTTGGTCGCACCAACGTGGGCAAATCAAGCCTGCTGAACGCGATTCTAGGGGAAGAACGGTCCATTGTCAGTGACGTGGCCGGCACAACCAGAGACGCCCTGGACACGGCAATCACTTATAACGGCCGCGATGTGGTAGTCATCGACACTGCCGGTATTCGCCGTCCCGGCCAGGTGGCCAAAGGCATTGAGAAATACAGCGTAATTCGAGCCGTAGGTGCAGTGAACCGCAGCGATATCACAATCCTGGTGACTGACGCTTCAGAACTGGCCACGGGACAGGACGCCCATATTGCCGGCCTTGCGTGGGAGATCTGCAAGGGCCTAATTGTGGTCATAAACAAATGGGACCTATTCGCCGATGAAGGCGTGGCTGCCCGCCACCAGGCCGCAAGAACGATACGCGAAAGGCTCCATTTCATGCCCTACGTTCCCATCGTCTTCACTTCTGCGTTGAATGGCGAGGGCATCAAGACTCTAATGGACACCGCCCAGGAACTTTTTGCGGAGCGAATGCGCCTCATACGGTCTCGAGACCTACAGTTCATGCTGGCCGACGCCATGGCCGACCATATGCCGCCAGTGGTCAGAAAGGCCCGGGGACAGCGCGTCCAGATCAACCGTATTCAGCAGGTTGGGATAAATCCGCCAACCTTTCTTTTCACGGTTAATAACCCCCAACTGATACACTTCACCTACCAGCGGTATCTCGAAAATAAGATTCGAGATACCTTCGGCTTTGACCGTACTCACCTTAGATTGTTGTTCCGAGTCCGGTAACCTTTAAAAAGCCTTTACCGATTAACAAAATTGGCCGGTGCGTTTCCAGTGCTATTTTCCAGTGCTCTGGTTCCGGCTGCCCTAGTTCCCATACGCCTCTATTTCAATGAACAGACTTCCCACATCAATCATCATCCAGGCCGTAGCCATTCCGTTCATCATTGCGGGCGTGATTGTCGTTCTGTTGACCATGGAAGACCAACCTGAGTCAGCCCAATACAGCGTGGTGTTGCCCCTGGCATATCTGCTGGGTTCCATCTCCTGGGGTTACCTGCTGTTGCAACTGAAAATGGGTGTGGACGTTCGCGAATACGGCAGCGGACGCACTGGCATGTCCAACGTTTTACGCACCGGTGGGGTTAAATCAGCGGCAGTGGTTCTAGCCCTGGACATTGCAAAGGGCGTTGTTGCCGTGCTCATTGCCCGGACCGTCATCGGCACTAGCGCTGCTGAGGTTGCTGCTGCTTTAATAGTGCTGTGCGGTCACAACTGGCCTGTGTTCCTGCAGTTCAAGGGCGGTAGAGGCATCCTAACGGCGTTGGGCGGACTGGTCATCATGGTTCCAATTGCTGCGGTCATCGCCACGGTCGCATTCATCGCCATCACCGGGTTGAGCCGGTATATCTCCTTGGGATCGGTGTTAGGCGTGATCATTGGGGCGATTGCCATTCTGGGCTTGGCGCTGGCAGACGTGCAGTCCAATACCTACATGGTCTACGGGTTCATCGCAGCCACAATGATCGTCTGGCAGCACCGGGATAACATCCAACGCATCCGTGACGGCAGCGAACGCCGCCTGGGACAGGCTGCCACCAAAGTCGATTAATTAGGCAATTAATTGGTTCGCTGACTCTCGGGCTTCGCCGCCAATCCCCCTATTTCCGGGCCAATCCTCTTACTCTCTGCTTCCCCTAGCCTGGACTCATCCATTTTTTCTCAATAAACTAACTGTGTCAGGCCAATAACCTGACTTCAACCTTCTGCGGCGGTTTTGTTAAGTTGAGTGAACGAGCGGCCATCATTGGAGCAACCACTTGGGGGACGACCCTGGGCATACTATTGGCCCAGAACAACATCCCGGTCACCATGCTGGCCCGGACCGAAGCGGAAGCCCAAACCCTCTCGACCGAACGCCGCAACACCAGATTCCTGCCCGATGCCCCGTTTCCAGACTGCTTTTCAGTAACCAACCAGCCTGCCACCGCCCTGGGTCAGAGTGATTTGGTGGTTCTGGCGGTGCCGTCTGACCGGCTCAGGGAGAACGTCCGGCAGATTAAGCCGTATCTAAAGTCTGGGGCCATCATCCTGAGCGCCACCAAAGGCCTGGAGTTGCCCACGGCGCGTCGGATGAGCCAGGTGTTGGAAGATGAGTTGCCGGCCAGCCTCGGCGCGGCCATCTGTGTTCTCTCCGGGCCGAACTTGGCTAAAGAGATCGTGTCAGGGAAACCAGCCTCCACCGTAATCGCCGGTGCTAACCCAGAGGCGGCCCAAAAAGCTCAGACCATGCTCATATCCACTAATTTCCGGGTCTACACCAGCTCTGATGTGTTGGGCGTTGAGCTATCCGGCGCCCTAAAGAATATAGTCGCCCTGGGCGCGGGCATCGGTGACGGTATGGACGCCGGTGAAAACGCCAAGGCAGCTTTCATCACCCGTGGTCTCGCAGAGATGACCCGGTTGGGTATTGCCGCTGGAGCCGACCCCTTGACCTTTGCCGGATTGGCCGGTCTGGGAGATGTGGTTGCCACCTGTTCCAGTCGACTCAGCCGCAACCGGTACGTGGGAGAGCAGCTCGCCAATGGGCGCTCCTGGGACGAGATCAGGAATTCCATGGACAACGTGGCCGAAGGCGTGAACGCAACCCAGGCTGCGCTGGTTCTTGCGCAAGAACTGGGAGTGGAGATGCCTATCGCCGAGATGGCATCGCGGGTGCTGTTCGACGGCCTATCCCCGCAAAAAGCGATGGCGGAGCTGATGTCCCGGCCCGCCCGGTCTGAGTGGTAGAAGCCAGATTATTTGGCCCAAACCTGATTAGTGGGCCTAACTGGGTAACCTAGCGAATTTGACCCGGCCCCAACTCTGGCATCTTTTCCAACAGCCAGGCCGCTGCAACCCTACGGTGGCAGGGCTCTCCCTCCGGCTCAAAGCACAGCAGTGTGATGTCTTCCTCCGGCTTGAGTAGGGCCAGCCAGTCCTGGAAGTCGCCTTCCCAGTCGTAGTTGGTCTGGAGTTCTATGCGGTACTCCGCTGAAAACTCGGCAAAATCCAATGTGCCGTTCCGGTATTGGTCCAGTGTCCGACGTGATGGATAGAAAAATGGCTGGACATCCCAATTTATCGTTTGCCCACGAGGATGCGCCCTGGAAATCCGGAAGGCTTTGCCCTGCCAATGCTCCAGATGATAGTAACTAGCGGTGTATAGCATCAGTTGAACCAGCGTCTCCGCTAGATTAAAGATTCTCGCTTTTGTCGGAGTTGGTGGGATCTGGAGTGCGCACAGCCTGACGGACTAAGAACAACACCGCCCCCAATACAATCACGCTGATGTAGGTAATGGCCCGGTCGATCAGCACCAAGGCAGCAGCTGCGCTGGCGCTCAAGGTGGAAAGACGCACCACCAGGCCGCCCACGCCTGACTCCACAGCCCCAACGCCGCCGGGAGTTGGCACCAGAGTTAACAAGGAATTGGCCAGGGTCAGGAACACCACCAAGGCAAAACTGATGTCGTACCCCAGCGCCTGCACAACCAGAAACATCCTGACGATCTCCGCTGTCCAGCCCAACAAGCCCCAAAACGTGGCCGTGGGCAGCCGCTGAAAGCTGCCCATCGTCCCCTCATGGAACCGCTCGTAGCGAAGGGCCATCCACGGCGGCATGCGTCTGAGTAAAAACACTCTGGCCCAGGTCATGCCCACCAGCATGACGGCCAAACCAACCACCAATGACACCGCCAGACCCAGGACAACCCAAGTCACGCTGTCGCCACTGTCCAGCAGAAAGGGCACGGCGGCCAGTAGCAACAACGCCACCAATACTGTGTCCAGAGACCGCTCCGCCAAAATAGTACCGATTGTGCGGGAGAATGAACCGTTCTGCTCATCTCGGTAGAGGTAGGCCCGGTAGGCATCTCCCAGCCGGAGCCAACCAACGGAATTGGCGAACCAACTGAGCAATACAAGTTGGCTGCAGTAAATCACTCCTGGCACCTGAGCGCCTGGGGCGGCGGTATTCTGTAACAACAGATGCCAGCGGATGCCTCGGAACAAGAAAGTGGTGTAGTGGACAACGAAGGCCAGAGCCAGGTACCAGGGATTGGCGCCTGTGACCCGG
>CAVODA010000061.1:0-7398 GCA_963694265.1 Dehalococcoidia bacterium | reverse complement strand
GGCATTCCTCCCTTTCATTTTGGTGATATGGGGAATGGGCCAACTGGCCTTTAGGGCCAGTGGACGTAGCAATTTGGGGTTTGCTTTACCTGTTGTCAAATCCTGTGGTCACGTCTAATAAAAGTGATATTAAAACCGTGGCGCACCACAGTGTGCAGCCTAATTCAATGGCTTTCCCTGATTCTATGGCTTTTAAGGTAGTCGCGTAATATGACATTTGGGGTCAATAATGGCGAAAAAGGAGCATGTCAAATTGACACTCAGACAGTCATAGATATAATGGGATACTACCCACTGTACAGTCTTTCTTGAGGCGGTTGCTGATGGGAATGCCCTCGCAATAATATTTAATTAATTTTTTAGACAAGGCAGGTTTTTATGCCCAAGAAAGAGATCGTTTCCACTGACAAAATACTGTCTGGGTCGGCCCCTCTGTCCCAGGCGACCAAGCTTGGCAATCTGGTATTTGTGGCTGGTAACACCGGCCGCCACCCAACCGATGGCACGGTGGGCAACGGGATTAAAGAACAGACCAGGTACGCGCTAGAGCGGATTTCTCTGGTACTTGAGGCCGCAGGTTCATCAATCGACAACGTGCTGACTAACACCTGCTACGTTTCCAATCGCGACGACCTGGCCGGATTCAACGAGGTCTACGCGGAGTTCTTCACCAAGGACCGCCCCTCCCGGACTACGGTGGTGGTCAACTTTGGCGACGCCAACAACCTGGTTGAAGTCACCAGCACGGCCTATATCTCAGACTAGTAGCCAGTGACCGGGAACCCGGGAAACCAGGAACCCGGTGCAAAAACGAGCGTTACCCCGAGTCCCCACGCGGATGAGGAGGATTCACATGACGGCTAGAGCATATATATTGATCGAAACCCAGGTGGGTAAATCACGGGATGTGGCCAATGCCCTGCGGGCCTTGCCTGGCGTGCCTTCAGCGGATATCATCACCGGCGCTTACGACATTATTGCCCTGGTTGAAGCGCTGGACATGGTTGCCATGGCCACCGTAGTCACCAGCCAGATACAGGTAATACCCGGCGTATCTAGGACGATTACCTGCGTCGCTGTCTGACGTTGCCGTCTACCGTAGTTGTCTAATTGAATTACTCGGCTTAGCCGACTTTCTTGTAGATGGTGTGCGACCGGTTGGTGGCGTGGGGCCTGATATTTGGTGCCCAGTCACCCTTCTCCGATTCGGCGATCCACCCATCAGAAGTGGGGACGTCTGGAGAGTCGATGTCGTACAAGGCCGCGTACCGGGCCATACCCTCGTTGTTGGTTGATTCCACCTTGTAGCGCGTACAGCTATTCACGCCTTGCGCCTTCACTATGTTTGGCACGTGTTGGGTGTCGTAGACTCGGTTGAACTCGTCTTCCAACTCCGCCGGAATATCCATCATCACCAGGTAAGCATAGTCACCCATGGGAAGCCCTCCTATGTTTGCTTTGCATTGATTATCTAGAATCGGTTTACTCGTCTTCGGTCTCGGTTGACGACAAGGCGCTCCGCCTTTAGAATTTAAAGTTCAGCGACCGGTTGTTCCGCTCCTTCAGCGGTTCTTTCGCCTCGGCGGACCGGCCGCTCTTTTTTTGTCGTTTTTCTACCCCGGGTTTTAGTAGGTCAAGGCCGAAGTTGTGCCTTCCGGAAGGTCAACATCAAGGGCGTTTAGGGCGTGGGCCAGGGTGTGGTAATACCCGGTCACCGCCAGCATGTCTACCACGCCGGCATCGCCGACAATCGCCCGCACCGCTTCAAATGTTGCATCAGAAATCCGGTGCTGCCTTAGTAACTCGATCATGAACTGCACTATCGCTGCATCTTTGGGATCCAAGCCGTTGGGCGCACGGTACTCGCGGATGGCGGCAATCACGTCGTCGGAAAGACCGGCCTCTTTGGCGGCGGGTTGGTTGACCGTCCATACGTAGTGCCCACAGGCCTCGCGTGCTGCTGTTAGCACGGCCAATGCCTTGATCCTGGGCTCTATCGTCGTGTTGTACCGGGCATGGGTCCCCAGCCCGATCATTGCGGCTGAAGCCTGAGGGTTGTTGAGCATAGCGGCGTAGTTGCGGGCAACACCGCCCCTACTGGTTTCGATATCGTCCCAGATGGCCTGTTCGGCGGCGTCTTTCATGCTCTCTCTGGTGGCGTAAGGCACTCTAGTCATGTGGGTTCTCCTGATTATTATCTTTTGGTTTTAATGCGATTCAAATAAAAACAGGCCAGGCTCATTAAAGTGCCTGGCCTGTTTAAAACCTAGCTCTGCTAGTCTGCGGCCTGGAGTCCCGTTGGGTCTCCGTCTTTGGCCCACAGTGCCTCCAGAATGGCGCCGGGTGACATGGGCAGGCGACCCATGCGCAGGCCGGTGGCTCTGGCAATGGCATTGGCGATGGCGGCCATCGGAGGGACGATTGGGACTTCTCCCACGCCCCTGACTCCGTAGGGATGGCCGGGGTTGGCCACCTCCACGATGATGGTATTGATCATGGTGGTGTCCAGACTGGTGGGCATCCGGTAGTCCAGGAAGGAAGAGTTCTCCATCCGGCCTTCGCCGTTATAGAAGTATTCTTCGTTCAGTGCCCAACCTATGCCCTGCACCACGCCGCCTTGCATCTGTCCTTCCACATAGCTGGGGTGGATGGCTTTGCCGGCGTCTTGAACAATGGTGTAGTCCAGGATGGTCACCTTGCCGGTCTCCGGGTCAACTTCCAGGTCAACCACGTGGGTGCCAAACGCTCCGCCAGCTCCCTTGGGGTCAACAGTGGACTGACTGGAAATGCCGCCGCCGCTACCGGCTAGTTGACCGGCTAATTCCTTGAAGGTAAATTTCAAGTCGCCGTCTGACTTGTGCTTGAAGACACCGTCTTCCATCTCAACGTCGTCGGCGGAAACGTCCCAGATAGAGGCGGCGCGTACAATCATTTGCTTCTTGATGTCCTGGGCGGTCTCGTAGGCGGCCCAGCCGGTGGCAAACGTGGTTCGGCTGCCGCCGGTCATGGCGGTGTAGCCAACAGAGTCAGTGTCGCCCACGGTGGGGTGCACGTCCTCGGCGGCAATGCCCAAGACCTCAGCGGCCTGCATGGCAATGGAAGCCCTGGTGCCACCAATGTCGGTGGAGCCTTCCACCAAACTGATGGTGCCATCGGCATTCACGGCGATGGAGCAGCTCGACTGGAAACCAATATTGAACCAGAACCCGGATGCGACGCCGCGTCCTTGGTAAGGGCCTTTAAGCTCGGTCTTGTATTGGGCCGAGTCCTTGGCCGCTTCCAGACACTCCACGTGGCCGATTACCGGGAAGACGGGGCCGTCGACACGGCGAGTGCCCTCTTTGGCGGCGTTCATCAGCCGGAATTCTATGGGGTCAATGTTTAGTTTCAGGGCCAATGCGTCCACCACCTGTTCACCGGCAAAGGCGACGTTTGGGGCGGCAGGAGCGCGGTAGGGTGCGACCTTGGGCTTGTTGACCAAAACGTCATATCCGTCGGCCTGCATGTTTTCGATGTCGTACGGGGCAAAGATGCACTGCGCACCGGCGCTGACCATGGAACCTGGGAACCCACCGGCCTCGAATGTCAGATCGGCCTGGGCGGCGGTGATGATACCGGCCTGGGTTGCGCCCATCTTGACCTTCATGGTGGTGCCGGAGGTTGGGCCGGTGCTCTCAAACGTCTCCTGGCGGGTCATGGTCATCTTGACCGTGCGTCCGGTCTTCTTCGATAGCAATGCGGCCAGCGGCTCTAGGTAGACGGGAATCTTGCCGCCGAATCCGCCGCCAATCTCCATTGGAACAACCTTAATCTTTGAGACTGGCACGTCCAGCAGAGGAGCAAGGGCGTCTCTGGCTGTAAAGGCTCCTTGAGTGCTTGTCCAAACGGTTATATCGCCATTCTCGCTCCAGATGGCCGAGGCTGTTTGCGGCTCTATGTAACCCTGGTGGACGGTCTCGTTGCCGAAATCCAGTTCGACGATTACATCGGCAGCCGCGAAGCCCTTTTTGATGTCACCCTGGGTGAACTGGACGTGAGTGGCAATGTTGCTCTTCTTGTCGGTGCGTTCGCCAAGCTCAGTGGTGGTCAAGTTCTCGTGGAGCAGGGGCGCGCCGTCGGCCATGGCCTGCTGTACGGTCATCACTGGTGTTAGGACTTCGTACTCAACGTTGATCAAATCCAACGCGGCCTCGGCCACGTGCTGGCTGGCAGCAGCTATAGCGGCCACGGGGTGACCCTTGTAGAGGACTTTGGTGCGGGCCAGCAGGTTGTCGCTGGCCATCTGGACGCCACGGGAGGCGTCCGGGTTATTGGCACCGGGCATATCCTGGCCGGTGATGATGGCCTCCACGCCGGGCATGGCCAGGGCCTTGCTGACGTCAATAGACTTGATTATCGCGTGGGCGTGGGGGCTGCGAAGTACCTTGCCGTAATACATACCGGCGGTCTGGAAATCCGTGCCGTATTTGGCTCTTCCAGTCACCTTATCGGTGCCGTCATGGCGAATCGGTCGGGTACCCACAACTTTGTACTCTGAGTTGGATAGAACAATGTTCTCGGCCATGGAGTCTACCTCACGCGTAAATTAGTGCCTGGCTGAATTTGAAAAAATTGTACCACAGCAGGCTAATTCTGTGAGAGAATTGCCGTCGAATATACCCCGACCCAAGAGCAGCGTGCCCAGCCCTCAGTTCGGTGACGAATCCGGTGTCCAACGAGGAAGAAATGGAACCACTCAAAGATATAAAGGTCCTGGCGGTTACGGTGTACCTGGCCGGACCATTCGCCTCCATGAACCTAGCCCGGATGGGTGCTGAGGTTATCAAGGTTGAGATACCAGGCAAAGGCGACCCCGTGCGTGGCAACGGCCCCTTTGCCGGGCCACAGGGTACCAACGCTCAAAGACAGACCGACGACGATATTTCCACCAGGTTCCTCAAGCGCACCCAGGGCGTGAAGAGCGTGACCATTGACCTGAAAAACCCCAAGGGCAAGCAGATGTTCTTGGACATGGCGAAAAAATGCGATGTTGTTGTGGAGAATCTGGCCCCTGGCTCGCTGCGCCGTATCGGCCTGGGCTACGAAGAAGTTTCAGCGGTAAACCCCGGCATTGTTTACTGCTCAATCTCCGGTTACGGGCAGACCGGGCCTTATAAAGACAAACCCGCCCACGACCCGCAGATTCAGGGCATGGCCGGCCTGATGGACATCAACGGCGAGGAAGACCGCCCACCGGTGAAAGTCGGGTTCTATATCGGCGATTTAGTTACGCCTATGTTCGCCTGTTACTCCATACTGGCCGCACTTCGAGAGAAAGACCGCACCGGCAAGGGCCAGTATCTGGACGTTTCCATGATGGACACATTGGTGTCGATGATGTTCATGGAGAACCTGGAAGAAGCCATCGCCGACGGCCTGCCGCTGCGCACGGGTAATATCAGCCGCAGCGGGCCCACCGGCCTCTACGAGACCAAGGACGGTGACCTGTCCATCACTGTGACCAGCGACGACCAATGGGGTCGATTATCCAGGGCACTGGATGCGCCGGAGCTGTTGGAGAACCCTAAATTTATCGACTACGTGGCCCGTACTGTAAATGTGGAAGACGCTCGCCAAGAGGTGCAGCGTCTGATTGGGCAATACAGCCTGGAAGACGCCGCGAAACGTCTGGAAGAATTTGACGTGCCCTGCGCCCCGGTGCGCACCGCCGAACAGGTGATGAACGACCAGCATTTCTGGGACCGGGGTAGCCTGCTGCCAATGATGCACGCGGCCACTGGCAAGCCGGTTGAAGATGCTATCGCCTCCGGGTTTCCGGTTAAATTCTCCGGGGGAGAGCTACCCACCATTGAAGGAGCGCCAACCCTGGGCATGCACAACTCAGAGATATTCTCCAAATTCTTGGGCTTAAATGACCAAGACATTGAAAAACTAAAAGAAGAAAAAGTTATCTAAAAGCTGACCGCTGAATGCTAGTGGCTGTCAGCTAACAAAGGAGTCCTCACCATGGCAACTCCCCGACCACTGCGGACCTCAATGTACGTCCCCGGCAACAAAGAAGACTGGATGCGCAAGGCACCCCAATACGGTTCCGACGCATTGATCTTGGACTTGGAAGACTCCGTTCCAGTTCCCAACAAGACCGAAGCCCGAGGCCTGGTCCGAAAGATGTTGGAGGAACTGGGTGGCGAGAAGCCAACACTGACAGTCCGGGTCAACCGGCTGGAGACGGGTCTCACCGGCGGCGATTTAGAAGCCGTCACCTGCCCCCAACTCTACTGTGTGTTGCTGCCTAAGGTTGAAAGCCCGGCTGACGTTATAGAAGTTGATAACCTGCTGTCCCATTTTGAGCGTAAAGCCGGGATGGAAGTTGGTTCCATTTATATTGACCCCGGTATGGAAACAGCAACGAGTATCCGTTTGAGCTATGAGATTGCCTCATCCTCGCCCCGCGTGGCCCACATGGGCGGCAGTGGTGGCAAAGGCGGAGACACCTCTCGTTCCATTGGATTCGAGTGGACACCGGAAGGTCTCGAGACGCTGTATCTGAAATCCAAAGTGTTGATTGACGTCCGCTCCGCCGGAGTGCCCTACCCAATGAGCGGCGGTTGGATGGATATCCACAACCTGGAAGGTCTACGCAAGCTGGCCATCCAATTGAAGCAGTTGGGTTACACCGGGATGCACCTGATCCATCCCTCCCATGTTCCGGTCGTGAACGAGGTATTCTCGCCATCCCCGGAGGATGTGAAACATTACCAGGGTCTGATTGCGGCCATGGAAGGGATGCGCGCCTCTGGCGAGGCAGCCGTTACCTTTGACGGTGACATGGTGGACATTGCCCACGAAGAAACTGCCCGCAAGATGCTGGCAATAGCCAAAGAGATGGGGGTTGAAGGGGCCTAAACAGCCCTGGATTATGACGCAACAGATAGAACGCCGAATTGCCCTAGATGGGGCAGTCAATTTTAGAGACCAGGGCGGGTACTCCACCGCTGACGGACGCACCGTGAAATGGCGTCGGCTATTCCGGAGCGACTCCCCAAGCACGCTGACAGACTCAGATGTGCAGACCATTACCGGCACACTTGGCCTTACCACGGTTGTTGATCTGCGCAGCACCAACAACGTGTTGGAAGATGGACGCGGCCTGCTGGCCCTATCCGGCATCGCCTACCACAATTACCCGTTCTTGGAGCGTCGCGGGATTGAACCGCCAACCTCCGGCGAGAATACTGAAGGTCGCCTGTCGGCGATCTACCAGTGGATACTGTTCAACTCGGGCACTCTGATGGCCCAGGCGTTCAACACACTGGCCCAAGATGTGAACCAACCTGCGCTATTCCATTGCAGCGCCGGGAAGGACCGCACCGGGGTTCTGGGAGCGACAATCCTCTC
>CAVODA010000060.1:0-7416 GCA_963694265.1 Dehalococcoidia bacterium | reverse complement strand
CCAAAGCGGAATTCCTCCAATCGGTGCGCGACGCCCTGGGCCGATCAGATGTGCCGCCCGCTGAAGCCTACCCACGGCTGACGGAAACACCGGCCGAGCTGGAACAACAAGCGGCCCAGATGCGCCAGCGTTTAGAAGAGAACCTACCCGCGCTGTTGGACAAGCTGGCCCAAATGGCAGCCCTTGGCGGCTGGCGAGTACACCGAGCCTCCGGGCCGGAAGACGCCATTGAATATATCGAAACCGTGGCCAGGGGAGCAGAGACCGCAAACGTCGTCCGCTCCAACCAGGACGTGTTCAACCAGATTCCCGTAGATGCCGCTCTCACCAACCTTGGCCTGACGGTAACGACTGTCCTACGAGATGAAACCACCACCAGGGAGTCGCTGCGAGAAGAAATCAGACGATCTGGCATCGGTATCACCGGTGCCGACTACGCATTAGCGGAAACCGGGTCGGTGATTGTGCTGCCCCGTAAAGGATTAGCTCGGCTGGTCTCCGTTGTGCCCCCGGTCCACATCGCCCTGGTGCGGGCTGAAGACCTACTGGAAACGCTGGATGACCTGTTCTTGCTAAGACGCCTGGAGTATCATCAGCAGGGCGGTGAAATGGGCAGCTATCTCAACTTCATCACCGGGCCCAGCCGCACCGCAGACATTGAAATGACCATCGTTGAAGGCGTCCACGGACCCAAAGAAGTCCACATGATTATCTTGGGCTAATACCTCTCAATAAGTCCTGGTCTCCCAAGATTTCGACCTCATAACCCCACTAACAGGTGAGATTAAATGCCGATGCGCGTTGGATTTGGCGAGTTCCGCCGACAGATGCTGGAACGCGACTTAGTAGAAATTGAAGCGATGCTCCCGATACTGGGAATTGAAAAAGTAATCCTGACCGGCGACATGGCCGCCGGAGATTTCAAACCGGACACCAAGATAGAACTGATCATTGTCCATGACACTGAGTATTCCTTTGGCCGGCGGGCTGATTTCTTCTCGTACCACCTGCCAAGTTCCACAGACTTAGAGACCTTCGTCTACACCCCGGCAGAGTTTGACGACATGCGCGAGAAATTACCGGCATTGGCCAAGGCCTGCCGTGAAGGACGGGAGATATACAATGCCTGATTATCTGGCCGAGGGCGCACGCTGGTTGCGCCAAGCAGAGCAAGACCTGGACGATGCCCGCTTTCTAAAAGAGGGTGGCAGGCACAACATGGCCTGCTTTATGGGCCAACAGGCCGCAGAAAAGGCCATCAAGGCCTATCTGTACCACAAACGGGTTGAAGACGTTTGGGGCCACTCACTTTTAGACCTCTGTGAGGACGCCAAGTTGTTCGACATGATGTTCGACACCGTTAAGGCAGAAGCCCGGCAGTTGGACAAATACCACTACATCACCCGGTATCCGGAGTTCCTGCCCAGTGGCACCTGCTCAGATGCCTTTGACGAGATCGACTCAGAACGGTCCATAGAGCTATCCACTCAGGTGGTGGATTTCGCCAAGACCCGGATAGTCTAGAAACCATCTCCCTGGCCCGGAATATCTTTTATTAGTCGAATTCAGCGGACCAAGAGGAATATATAGAATGGCACCCAGAGCCGAGTCTCTTCTTCCGGAACAATTCGGTCCGCTCCAGGGCGTTCGTATCATTTCCACCGGGACCATCGTCGCCGAGCCCTTTGCCGCCGCGTTGGCCGCAGAGATGGGGGCCGAGGTCATTCAGATCGAGCGCCCAAAAGTCGGCGACATCACCCGCAGCCTTGCCAATGGCACTGACGGTGAAGGCCCGACGATCAACCACCTGTGGGCCCAAGACCGACGAAACACTTTCTATACAACCCTGGATTTTGCCACACCTGAAGGCAAGGAAATGTTCCTGAGTCTGGTGGCCGGCGCGGATATTTGGATGGAGAGCTCCAAGGCAGGGACGTACTCGAACTGGGGACTGGACGACGCCACGATTCACGCCGTGAACCCCGCTCTGGTAATAACCCACGTCTCTGGCTACGGACAGACCGGTCACCCCGATTACCTGAACCGCGCCTCTTATGACCCCATTGGCCAGGCGTTTGGCGGCACCATGGGCATCACAGGATCGCCTGACCCGGAACCTCCCATGACCGCCAGACCTCTATCCGCTGATTACACCACCTCCCAGATGTGCCTCTGGTCAACTCTGGCCGCCTACATCTACGCACTGCGCACCGGAAAGGGACAGGTCATTGATCTGGCGCAATACGAAGCCGTCCACAAGGTCTTATCGGGAACTATGGTTGAGTACTTCTCTTCCGGGGTTAACCCCGAGCGCCGTGGCAACAAGAGCGGTAGAAGCCAACCCTTTGGCAGCTACCACGCCCAAGACGGATGGCTGGTGATTGCCGCACTAGGCTCGGTCTTCACCCGCATCTGCGGAGTGCTCGGTTTGGACACGTCCGATGGCTATTGGGACGATGCCCGACTTAATCTAGAGTCCGTACCCGGAATAGAATTCGACGCCATCCTGCGCGGTTGGGTTGAAGAACGCACCGTGCAGGAAGTTGTGGAAATCATGAACGCGGCCCAGGTTGGCTGTAGCCCCGTGATGACTCCCAAAGACATTGCGGAAGACCCCCACTACAAAGCCAGGGAAGTCCACACAGAGTGGGAAGACATTACACTTGGCCGGAAGATCAAGGGAATTGGTATCATTCCCAAATTCTCTGAGACACCGGGGAAGATTTGGCGGGGGTCAACTCCCCTTGGCTACGACAACGATACGGTGTACGGCCATTTCCTGGGCCTTGGCGCTGCTGAACTTGAAGGGCTACGGGAGCGCGGAGTAATCTGATGCGTGCGGGTTTTTTACTGCTGGCTTACGGCTTCAGCAGGAAAATCCGCATCGCCCTCTCGGCCGTTCCCTGCAGCATCAAACCGGTGCGACCCAATGCATGTTGAAAGGTCATTGCGCCGTCTGAGATGCACAAGATGGACGCCACGCCGTGGTTATAAAGCTCCTCGTGTCCGTCCCCCAGGCTGCCTGCCAGCAGAATAGAAGGAACGCCGTGGGCCATGGCATGTCTGGCAACGCCCACTGGCGCTTTGTCGAACACTGTCGACTTATCGGCCCGGCCCTCACCGGTGAACACCAAGTCGGCCCCTTCCAGATGGCGGTCAAAGTCCAACACCTGGCAGACCATGTCGATGCCTGATTGCAGCTTGCCCCCGGCAAAGGCGATTAAGCCAGCGCCAAGGCCACCGGCCGCACCGGCTCCCGGAACATCGAGCACATCTATTCCTAGGTCTCTTTTGACCACTGCGGCGAAATTACCCAACGCGGAATCCAACTCCGCCACTACCTCTTTGGTAGCACCCTTTTGAGGGCCAAATATCTCTGAGGCTCCCGTTGGCCCGCACAATGGGTTGGTCACATCGGTGGCGCCGACAATCTCCACGCCGGAGATGCCATCCATTAATCCGGACGCGTCGATGCGGTCCAAACGCGCCAGTGCTGCGCCGCCGGGCGGAAGGGCATTGCCGGCAGCGTCCAGAAACTTAGCGCCCAGGGCAGTGGCCATTCCAACCCCGGCGTCATTGGTAGCGCTACCCCCCAGACCAACAATCACGCGGCTGAAACCACGCTCAGTGGCTTCTTTCAATATTTGACCTGTCCCCAGAGTGGTGGTGGTCTTGGGGTTACGCCGTTTTGAGGGCACCATGGCCAGCCCAGAGGCCCTGGCCATCTCGATAACGGCGGTGCGTCCGTCGCCCATGACGCCCCACTGGGTTTCCACCTGCTGGTTGATCGGCCCAGTCACCGTGCTGGTGAAAATCTCTCCGCCAGTGGCGTCCACCAGCGCGTGCAGGGTACCGTCACCGCCATCGGCCACGGGAAGCAAAATTGTTTCGGCATCGGGCACGGCAGCCAGAACACCCCTGGCGATAGATTGGGCAGCCTCAAGGCCAGAGATACCGCCTTTAAATCCTTGAGGGGCAATGATTATCTTCATAATGGTGTGGTTAAGAGATGATCCAAAAGATTAATTGAACTTGGGTTTACGCCTGAGAGAGAGTTCAGGCAAGGCCCGGTCATTATACTCCGGTATACCTTTCCCAGGCTGCCTTTGTTACAATCTCAAACGGCACAACCGTGGCCTCTGAGTCCGTAAAATCATCTGACCAAAACGCGGCTTATTTGGAGAATGCCCAATGCCCTCGAAAGAGGACCTGAAACGCAGAGCAGCAGAGATTATCGACGCCAAAGCCGATGATCTCGTGACCATCGCCAAGACGATTCTGAAAAACCCTGAGCCCGGATTCCGGGAACTCAAGACTGCCAAACTAGTGGCTGAGCAGTTCGGCGCTCTGGGAATGCAGCCCAGAAGCGGACTGGCCATCACCGGAGTTCGCGCAGATGCATCCGGCACTGCCCCTGGACCAACCATGGCCGTGCTGGGAGAGCTTGACTCGCTCATCGTGGGTGAACACCCCCACGCCGACCCAGTCACCAACGCCGCCCACGCATGCGGCCACCATTGCCAAATAGCAATGATGCTTGGCGCAGCCTCGGCTCTAACAAACTCGGATATCCTGGACAGCCTAGCAGGGCGCATAGCCTTCATGGCCGTGCCGGCTGAAGAATACATCGAGATTGAATTCCGGGACGGTCTACGCCAGGCCGGAAAGATCGAGTTCCTGGGTGGCAAGCCGGAGATGGTCCGACTGGGTGAGTTCGACGACGTTCACCTGGCCATGATGCTCCACACCACCAGCAACCCCGCCGAGCAGCAGATGTGCATCAGCAACACCAACAACGGTTCGGTGGCCAAGCGCATCCAATTCCTTGGCCGCGCGGCCCATGCCGGCGGAGCGCCTCACCTGGGCATCAACGCTCTGAACGCCGCCATGATGGCCATGACCGCTATCAACTTCAACCGTGAGACCTTCCGCGACGAAGATAGCATCCGAGTGCATCCCATCATCACCAAGGGCGGCGAAGCAGTGAGCGCGGTACCAGCCGATGTGCGCATGGAGACCTTCGTTCGAGGTCGCACTCTGGAAGCTCTGATGGATGCCAACGCCAAAGTGGACCGGGCGCTTAGAGCAGGAGCCATGGCGGTGGGAGCAGACGTCAAGATTCAGACCATTCCCGGATATATGCCCCTGCAACAGAACAAGGGCATGGCTGAGATATTCAGGGCCAACGCAGCCGACCTGGTGGGCGAAGAAAACGTTAGTTATGTAAACCACCGTGGTGGCTCCACAGACATGGGAGACATCAGTCATCTGATGCCGGTGATTCACCCCTACGTTGGCGGCGCGGTTGGTCTGGGCCACGGCGCAACCTACGTGATCGAGGACTACTCTTTGGCCGTGATCAAGGGTGCCAAGGCTCTGGCCTACACCGTCATTGACATGTTGGGTGACAACGCTTCCCAGGGCAATAGCATCGTCGGCGGTCAACGCCCAGATATGACAATCCCCGAATACCTGAAATTCATGCGGAACCTAGCATCGGAAGAGACATTCAAGGGCGCATAAATAATGACCACATCAAATCTTTCACCCAAGCTTTCAATAGAAGAACTGAAGAAGCGCGCCTGCGAGACAATCGACAAGCGCAAGAAAGAGATAATTGGCTTGGCCCAACAGGTGCTAGCCAACCCTGAGGCTGGTTTCCGAGAGGTCAAGACTGCCCAGCTAGTGGCGCAGAAATTCCAAGAATTGGGCATCCAACACCAGGGAGGTCTGGCCCTCACCGGACTGAAGGGTAGAATTTCGGGCGGTGCCGGCTCCGGCCCAACCGTGGCGGTCATCGGCGAGCTGGATTCTCTGGTAGTAACCGACCATCCCCACGCCGACCCTGATACCGGGGCCGCCCACGCTTGCGGGCACCACTGTCAGATTGGCATGATGCTGGGTGCCACCATGGGCCTGCTCACACCTGAAGTCATCGCCCAACTCTCCGGCCAGATTGTGCCCTTTGCCGTCCCCGCCGAAGAATTCATTGAGGTTGAGCAACGGCTGGAGATGCGGAACCAGGGCAAGGTGGAGTTTCTAGGCGGCAAGCAAGAACTGATTCGACTAGGCGAGTTCGACGACGTAGACATTGCCATGATGTGCCACACCGCCAGCGACATGGGCGAGCGGAAGTTCGCCATGGGCGGCACCAGCAACGGACACGTTGTGAAATTTGTGCAGTACACCGGTGTCGGTGCTCACGCGGGCAGCCTGCCTCACCTGGGCGTCAACGCCCTGAACGCCGCCTCTTTCGCCATCCAGGCCATTAACTCCCTCAGGGAGACCCACAAGGTCGACGACACAGTCCGCATTCACGGCATCATGACCAGGGGCGGGGCGGCCGTCAGCGCAGTGCCCTCCGACGTTAGGCTGGAGTGGCGGGTGCGTTCTGCAACGCCCAACGCGGTGGTAGAAAACTCCATAGCCGTTGACCGTTGTTTCCGCGCCGGGGCCTTGGCCGTTGGCGCTAAGGTGAACATCACCACCATTCCGGGCTACCTGCCCATGCGACATGACACCAAGCTGCAAGATATCTTCCGGCGCACCGCAGTTGATCTGGTTGGCGAATCAGCCACGTTGGTGATGCCGGCCCGCCGCAACCGGGGCGGCTCCACCGACATGGGAGACCTTAGCCACATCATGCCGGCCTGTCACCCATATACCGCCGGAGCAGTCGGTTCCGGACACAGCAGTGAATACCTGATTACCGACTACGAATCAGCGGTGATCAACCCAGCCAAGATTATGGCCATGGTGGTTATCGATCTGCTGGCCGACGGGGCCAAGCAGGCGAAAGAGGTGAAGTCCAACCACCGACCGCTTCTGACCAAGAATGCCTACGTAAAGTTCCAGCGTGAACGGGCTGAGATCTCTGAATTTGACGGGGCAGCTTAGCTCCGGTTCAAATCTTAGTCCCCAAATCTAGGTCCCCAAAAAATACATGGCTGTGCCTGCCAGCAATGGCACAGCCAGATTGTCGTCCGGCGGGAATGACGCCAGTTCTACTGCTCCAGCCACCGTAGCCCCCACCCAGATCGCCCAATAATGGTCTATGCCATTGGCTGCGACCAGGATCGCTGCCGCACCCGCTCCCACTGCGATGAAAGCCGCTGTTCCGAACGGAGACTTGTTCCTGAATCTAGGGCCGGGCATACGCCGCCCTACCAGCGCCGCTGCCGGGTCACCAAGCGACAAGAAGAACATCACGGGTATGCCCACTTCTCTCCCGTAGAGTACAAATACCACCAATGCCGCAATGATCATGTAGGTGGCGCCGGTGATGTGGGCCGCCTCGTCCTGTTTCAGCAGAGGCGCCATCCAGCTGAGGAACAGCGCGTTTAGCCAGCCAACCCTGAAGCGCACCAAGTCCAACGTCAGTCCGCCGGCCGCCAGCAAAGCAAGGGCCCAGATCAT
>CAVODA010000059.1:0-7428 GCA_963694265.1 Dehalococcoidia bacterium | reverse complement strand
CAGCCGTAGGTTCTGCAACAGAACTGACTCGGGGCAACGGTCCCGGCGGCTTGGCGGCCAGCACCATCACGGCGGCAATGCCGACTATGATTCCAAATACGGTGAACGGCGCGCGGTAGTCACCGGTGGCATCAAACATGAACCCGGCAACTAAGGGCCCCATTGCCTGTCCGCCGATCTGTGCGGGCAATGTCAGGCCTCGGATGCTGCCTAGGTGTAAACGACCGTAATAGTCGGCCCAGGTGAGCCGTAGCAACAGGTGTATCCCGCCCACGCCTACGCCCAGCAGAAACCCCATGGGCAACCCAACGGACAAAGAACTGCTGTACCCCGTGCCGATGGCGCCGACCATCATGATCGCGCCCGCCGCTGATAACAAGACTCGCAGCGGCAACCGCCGGGCCCAGAACGACCAGAACAGTCCGCCAGGCACCTGCCCAAATGCGAAGACGCTGGCCGTGACCGCCGCCAACCTGATATCCACACCCTGGCCGATGTAATGGGGCACCTGGTGCAGGCTGACCCCAGCCTGGACTATGAACCCAAACACTGAGAACAACGCCAGAATCCAGAACGCCCGAGTATGCAACGCCTGGCGCACTGTGTAATTGTGTTCAAGATTAGGGGAAGAGGCTGCAGTTTCCGTGATTGCCTCTACCGAACCCGGAGCAGCATCACGGCTTGGTTGCTGGCTCTTTTCAGGGTCGGGTTCCAGGCCCATATCCTCAGGGCGACGCGCCATCAACAACAATACTGGGATGATACCTGTGCTGATGGTGAATATCCCCAAGGCCAACCAGGCCGTCCGCCAGCCCCAGCCGTTGATCATCACCTGGGCAATCACTGGAAAGATGGTCAGACCAATAGATTGGATGATGCCCATGTAGGCCAACGCTGATGGCCTGCGTCTGATGAACCAGTTGCTGACGGCGGTGGACGTGCCCAATTCCAATGGACTGGAGAACACCGCTCGCCCCGGCACGTACATGGCGTAAAAGGACCAGACGGGAGCGGTCATGGAAAGGCCAATGGCGCAGATGCCCACCACCCCAGCAGACGCGGCCAGCATTATTCCGGAGCCGTAGCGATCGACCAAGCGGCCCGCGTGTGGTGACACCAGCAGTCCAAACAGTGCGCCCAGACTCACCGCACCAGAGAACTGCCCCCGTGACCAACCAAATTCCTCGGTCATGGGCACGACGAACACCGAGAGGGTGGCCACAGCCATCACCGGCCTTGAGCCAAAGCTCGGAACCGAAGCCGCGGCCAATACCACCCAGCCGTAGTAAAAAGGCAGTCGGTCGGCTAAACGAGCGCGCAGTCCGGCAAAGTTCACTGCGCGCTCCAGTTGCGTTGGAGTTGGCATTTTGCCGTCTCTATTTCTCTGATATTTAAGTATTCAGAAAATAAAACCGGAAAATCGGCTGACCTAAGGCTGGGGATGGGGTTCTCCCAGAACGTGCATCAACCGGTTGGCCCAGGCAAATATTGACGCGGACAACACCAGGTCAAATACTTCATCCAAACCAAGTCCATTTTCAACCATCCGCTCAACGTCGGCCTTGTCAGCCTCTGGCGGGCTCTGCGACAGTTTGGTGGCAAAGTTGAGCATCGATTTCTGACGGTCATCCAGATCAGCTTCTTTACGGTCAGCAAAGATGCGGTCCATCACCGACTCGTCCTTGGTCAGTTGGTTGTACCGGTTGGCGTGAACTGCCGCGCAGTAGATGCACTCGTTAACCACCGAGGCCGCCACAGCGCCGAACTCGGTCTCAGCCCGAGACAGACCGCCGTGGTGGTACATTATGCCGTTAAACAACGGCGTGCGCTGTTGTAATGTCTCCGGGTCCAGGGCCAATACCAGCGTATAGTTGCCGATCTTGGTGTCGGAGACCGTCACTTTCATGGCGTCTAGTTGCTCAGGGGTTGCTTCCGTGAGCACCACTGGTTTTACCCGGGGCTCCCAGAAGGGAACTACCGTTGTGAACTCATAGAGTATGTCGCTCATGCTACCTCCGCCATCAACCTAAGACTATGGACCACCCTTATCTGGTAACTGACAAACGCGATTAATTCTGAAAGCCTGACAATGTCCGGGTCATTCATCCCTACGGATTGCAGGGCCGCCACGTCACCCGCTGCAGCTTCCTTGGGGTTGGTGGTTATTAGATCCGTGTGCCGGACGATCGCCTTGAGTCTGGCGTTGCTGCCGCCGTCAAAGCCGGTATCTGAAAGAGCTTTGCTACCATCACCGAACAAGCTCTCGTAGTGGGTGGCCAGGACTGAGTCGTTATTAATTCTGGCCATCCGGCAGGCCAGTCCAGCGCGTTCTGCGTGGGACAAGCCGCCAGGGCTCTTGGGCCTAAGTGAGGCTTCGTGGGAATTCTCAGTCAACTCCATGAGGTCGGTGCGGCCGGAAAATACGCTGGCCAAAGGGCTATCGGCGGTGATGCCCGACGCCTTGGCGACCACAGTCTGAAATATGTCCAACATGTCCTCCATGTTTCTCTGCCTAATAGTTTTACGTAGACGGTTTGGGCGAGAAGTCTAAATAGCGCCGTCGATTACGATGTCCAACACCGCCGGCTTACCCGAGGCTAGCGCCCTTTGCAGTGCTGGAGCAATCTCTGCTGGGTCGGTGATGCGCTCTCCGGCCACTCCCATGCCACCAGCGATGGCTGAGATGTGGAACGGCGTTGGGAAGTCGGAATACGGCAGGTTCTCTCCGGCCGTTTCCTTCATTTGCAAGATATCCCGCTGGTAAACGTCAAAGTTCACCTTCAGGATCCGGTACATGCCATTGTTGCAGATGACAAACACGCAGGGGATGTTGTCATTGGCTGCAGTCCAAAGTCCCTGGACGGTCATCATGGCGCTGCCGTCTCCGAGTATACCGACGACTGGACGGTCTGGGTGGGCGACCTTGACGCCCATTGTTGCGCCCATACCTCCGCCGATGGCCTGGCCTCTGAAAGCCCTGATGTCGCCCCGATTCTTACCCTGGAAGTAATGCCGCATGGTGGCTCGGTTGCTCAGGGAGTCATCGACCACAATGGCGTTATCGGGCATCGCGGCTGCCAGTTCGTACATCATCCGCGCTGGGGACATTGGCTTACTGTCCCAATTCTCGATTACCGATTCCTCAAACGCCTTCCGCTTGTCAGCAGCCGCAGCCACCACGCCGATCTTCCGACCGTCTATTTCGTTGGCAAGCTCAGGCGTAACCAGCGGTTTCAAGCCGGCGATCAATTCCTCAATTCCCATTCGGCAGTGCGAGACGATTCCCACGTCTGTTGGCTCCGACCTTCCGGCCCGGCCTGGAATTGGGTCGATGTGAATCAGTTTGGTGTTCTCACCCAGGATGACATCGCCCCAGTAGAACAGTTCGTCAATGGCGTCCATGCCAATGCACAGAACCAGGTCTTTGTCCTCCAGTATCGCCCGTCCGCCAGGGGTGCGCAGAGTGTGGTTGCCAAAGAACTGGGGGTGCATTGTGGGGAATGCCACCTCGGCACCACGGGACTGGTAAACGGGGAAGCCCATCAGTTCTGCCAATTCCACGGCCACATCGTTGGCGTGGTCTTCAGATACTCGGTCTCCCACCATCATTAGCGGGTTTTTAGCGGCGGCGATCAGGGCCACTGCTTCCTCAATACCCTTTGGACTGGGCCTGGTGTCGTCGTGCATCTTGTTGGATGGGACGATGTTCATCTCGGCCTCGGCCTCCAGAGCGTTGGCCGAAAATCCGACATAGACCGGACCTCTGGGGTGGCTGTTGGCTTCATGGAAGGCTCTGCGAATAACCGACGGTATTTGATCGGCAAGGTCTAGTTCGACAGACCACTTGGTTACCGGACGCACCAACTCTGCCAGGTCGGTCATGGTCTCGTTTACTTTGCGGGCATCATAGTTGGCCGACATCACGACCATTGGAGTGCCGGTGTTGAGCGCGTCCAGCATCAGGCAGATGCCATTGGCCAGGCCGCTGTCCACGTGGAGCATGACGCAAGCCGCCGTCTCAATGGACCTGGCATAGGATTCTCCCATTCCTACGGCAACACTCTCCTGCAGGGTCAAGTGGTATTCGAGCTCCGGGTAGTCACCCAACATGTCCATTAACGGACCTTCGCTGGTCCCGGGGTTGCCGAAAATATGTTGCACGCCCTCTGCCTTGAGCATCTCCAATACAGCCTGTTTTCCAGTCATCTTTTGAGCCATTGAAATAAACCTTCCATCCGTTATCTAGAAATAGAATCGACGTTACTTTTCCGGGTTGTTTTTCCGGGGTTATTAAGGGGCAGCTTGCACCAATTCGATAATCACATCGTCGGGGCCTTCTATGTAGGCCAGCTTGATCCCCTGGGGTGTCACCGTCAAAGGCAGCACAACGCGGATGCCCTCAGCCTCAAACCTGGCCATCTCGGCTTCCAGGTCTTCCACGTGGAACCCAAAGTGTTCCAAGCCAAGTCGGTTGAGTTCCGGGATAGCCCGTTCGGGAGAGGAATTCGGCGGCTGCGAGGAAATGTTCAGTCGCGTGGGGCCGCCCACCTGCATGCCAATGGTGATGGTGCCGGGCATTACCTCGCGTTCTGAAACAATCTTGGCGTTGAAAATCTTCTCGTACCAGGAGGCAGACGCCTTGGGGTCTTTAGCCCTGATATGGACGTGGTTGATGGCGTATTCCATGGTAAATCTCCTTAAAGGCCGTTTCGAGGGCCGTCTCGCGTTGCGTTGGCCCAAATGCGTTACGTCGAAATATTAGCTTCGGCGGGTAACCCTTGTCCACCACCTGCTCGCTGAAAGCTACGTCAAAGGTCGGGTTCAGGCTAAATTTTTATTGGCATGTAGATTTGGAAATCTGTATACTCGCCACAACCCAGCACGAGGAAATACATGGCACGGACCTTTCGCCTGGCTCTGGCGCAGATCAACCCCACAGTTGGGGACGTCCCCGGAAATACCGCAAAGATTCTGGACTACCTGGAACGTGCCCGAGACGCCCAGGCAGACCTTGTTGCCTTCCCTGAGATGGCGACCACGGGCTACCCTCCGGAAGACCTGCTCTATAAGAAGTCCTTCCTGACCGACAACGTGGCTGCCATGGAACAGATTGCAGAAGCCGCAGAAGGCATCGCGGTGATCCTGGGCTACGTGAACATACTCTCTTTAGATCGACCGTCCGAAGACGTTGGCCCGCAGATAACCAACGCCGCCGCCATCTGCCATGACGGCGAATTGGTGGACGTTTACCACAAGATATTCCTGCCCAACTACGGCGTCTTTGACGAGCAACGCTACTTTCAGAAGGGCTCTGTCTGCCCGGTCTACCGTATTGGCGGAGTGCTGATTGGCGTCAACATCTGTGAGGACATCTGGTACCCAGTGGGTCCAACCACCGTGCAGTGCCAGACCGGAGCTGAACTGATCGTCAACATCAACGCCTCGCCCTTCCACGCCGGCAAACGGGCCATGCGGGAAGAGATGATCGCCAAGCGCGCTGTTGACCACGACCTGACTGTCGCCTACGTGAACACTGTGGGTGGCCAGGACGAACTGGTCTTTGACGGCGGCAGCATAATCTACGACGCCAGCGGTAGCCTACTGGCCAGAGCACCGGCTTTCGAAGAGTCTCTGCTGATTACCGATCTGGAATTCCCGAACGACATAGCCGATGAAAAACCTGAGCCGACCGGGTCATTTGCCGCTGCCCTGCAGGCGGTGGGAGAACCCAAGGCCCTGACTGTGTCGGACGCAGATTCGAGTTTCAAGTCGGAACTGGAAAACGAGCAATTGGCGCCGGAGATGAACGGCCCGGAAGAAGTCTACCGTGCCCTAGTCATGGGTACCGGAGATTATCTGCGCAAGTCTGGTTTCAGCAAGGCACTGATCGGGATGTCGGGCGGCATCGACTCGGCATTGACCGCCACCGTGGCAGTGGACGCCCTTGGCAAAGACAATGTGGTGGGAATCACCATGCCCTCGCGTTACTCGTCCGGCGGCAGCGTCAGTGACTCCGAAGAACTGGCGAAGAACCTTGGCATGGAACTGTGGGAAGTGCCCATAGAACAGGCACACCAGGCCTTTACCGACATGTTGGAAGACCGCTTCAAGGGCACCGAAGCCAATGTGGCCGAGGAGAACGTGCAGGCACGCGTGCGGGGCAACGTGCTGATGACCGTGTCCAACAAGTTTGGTTGGATCGTGCTCACCACCGGCAACAAGTCAGAGATGGCCATGGGTTACGCCACTTTGTACGGTGACATGGCCGGCGGCTTTGCAGTGCTGAAAGATGTACCCAAAACCACGGTCTACGAGCTCTGCCGCTGGCGCAACGGGCAAGGCCCGGCTTTTGGAACGGTGGATAATGTTATTCCAGTGGCGATTATTGACAAGCCGCCTAGCGCTGAGTTGCGAGCGGACCAGTTAGACGCTGATAGTCTGCCGGAGTACGACGTGCTTGACCCGGTGGTGGAAGCCTACGTAGAAGATGACCTGAGTTACCAAGAGATGGTCGCCAAGGGGTTTGACCCGGCAGTTATACGCCAAGTCATGTCTGCGGTAGACCGCAATGAGTATAAGCGCCGTCAGGCCCCGCCCGGCGTCAAGATCACCCACCGCGCCTTTGGCAAAGACCGCCGCCTCCCCATAGTCAACCGCTACCGTCAACAGGACGCCACTTAAGAGCTGGCACTCTTATCAGCCAACGCACACTATCCCCGCTCAGCCTGGGCCAGTCGAAGGACCTGCTCTGATAGTCAAAGGCCAATCCAGAGTTGTGGGTAGGTTGGCGAAACGTAGATGGTAATGCCGAGCATGGCGGGTTAAAAGCCCGCCCATACATCTTTCCCAATCACCTCACGGGAAACCACTCCCCCGCAACCACCCCTCCGTCTTTCCAGCGAAAGCTGTAATCCAGAAAGCTTCGAGTAGGTCATGGTCCGAAAAACCGAAGCATCCCCCGGCACAGCCGCTCGTCCTGACAACGTGTACGCAATTACTCCTCTGCGATTCACATTGACGATTCAGCTTCCTAGCTAGGATGTGCCGAATCTATAACGCGGTGGGCAGCGCGCGTCGTTCGGGACGCAGAGGCCGGAGGTTCAAATTCTCTCATCCCGACCATTTTATTTACGGAAGTAGTAGCGGTGCTCAAGCTAGATGCGCCGTTATGAAACCACTGTAATTGAACCTACGGGAAAGACTGATTTAAAGTCACCCGGACAAGTTCTAGGATACCTCGTTCTAGATGGTTGGCATCATTTCCCTCAGGGCTAAGGCGACAGGACTCGGGTCGTTGATTTCTTCAATCCGTATCACCTGCTGTTGTCCGATCCCCGTGGCAACCACCACGGTGCCCCGTCCTGTGAGAATTTCGAAAAAGCTGCGGGCTTCGGATATGGAGACGATCCTGGCCACAGGGATCTCCTT
>CAVODA010000058.1:0-7473 GCA_963694265.1 Dehalococcoidia bacterium | reverse complement strand
GACGGTCTAGACATCCGGCAGGTGGTGCAACAGATCATTGCCCGGACAGAAAACTTGTGAGAGGTTTCAGGGACGCCAATCTCCTCTATCGAATTGGCCACTTTTTAGCCCGTTTTTGTTTTCGCGTCTTTGGCCGGATTGACGTGGTTGGCGCTGAATGCGTGCCCACCTTCGGACCGATAATTGTCGTCTCCAACCATCTGTCTCTAAATGACCCACCTTTATTGGTGGCCGCAATCCCCAGGCCGCTGTACTTCATTGGCAAAAAAGAGTTGTTCGGCAACCCTGTTTTCCGGTTTTTGATGCGGGGATTCCATGTGTCACCCTTCAACCGTTCGTCCGCCGGGATTGACGCAATGCGCGCCCTGATGCAAAATCTGGAACGCGACAGGGCGGTGGTAATCTTCCCTGAAGGCACCAGAAGCCCAGATCAAACTCTGCAAAAAGGTATGCTGGGAGTGGTCTACCTGGCCATGAAATCACAAGCGCCAATACTGCCGGTGGCGGTCATAGGCACCGACAAATTTCCGCTGTGGCGGATTCCATTCCCATTCAAGCGAATGAAAGCGTCCATTGGCCCGCCATTCACCCTGCCGATAATCGAGGGTAAACCCAGCCGGGCCGTGATGAACAACATGCTGGACATGGTCATGGGCCGCATCGCCGACCAGCTGCCGCCGGAACTTCGCGGTGTCTACATCAGAAAAAGAATCACCAACGAGACCGAACCGGCGGGCTAAATAACCCGGCTAAATAAACGGGCTGAAACAACGGACTAAACCAAGCAATCATTATTTTGGGCAAGATTTTGCCCCAACAGATATCTGGGAGAGATTCATGCAACAAGCATCTAAATTCGGCATCTACTTGAACGCCAATGACAATCAGGTAGTGCGCATCAACTCGCCGTATTGGCTTCCGGAAGAGCCCGATTGGGTTTTCTTGACCAACGAGGTCAACGCCACCCTGCTAAACATCCGCTCCATGGTGGAAGAAAAAGGCCTTTCCAAAGACTCGGGAGCAATCACCTGGGGCACAATTCCCCTCAAAGACTAGTTTCAGGGTGGGTTTTAGCCAGAGTGGGTATTTAACCAGGGTGGTGTTAGATGGGAACAGGTCCGGTGGAAAAATTGCAGGTACGTCAACGGCTAGAAAGCCTGGAAGAAAACCTATCTCCGCACGCCAGCCGCTCCAGCCGGTCTTTGGGCCGCGAACGGGATGAGACGCCCTCTCCCCTGCGCACCGAATTCCAACGCGACCGCGACCGGATTATCCACACCAACGCCTTTCGGCGTCTGAAGCACAAGACCCAGGTCTTCTTAGCTCCTTCCGGTGACCACTACGTGACCCGGCTGACCCACACGCTGGAAGTCGCTCAGGTTGGCCGCACTATCGCCAGGGCGCTGAACCTAAACGAAGACCTTGTTGAGGCCATGTCCTACGGTCACGACCTTGGCCACACTCCATTTGGACACCTAGGCGAAGAAACGCTGGACCAGGTTTATGCCCCCGGTTTCGCCCACAGCGCCCAGAGCTTGCGGATTGTGGAGCATCTGGCGAGAGAGGGTGAGGGTCTAAATCTGACCTGGGAAGTGCGTCAGGGGATAATCTCCCACTCCAAGCCCCAGGGCGATTTCCTGGACATCAAGCTGGATGAATCGCTGACTCTGGAGGGTCAAATACTGCGGCTGGCGGACTCTGTTGCCTACCTGAACCATGACATTGCCGACGCCGTTCGCGCCGGTATGCTAAAGATCGAGGATCTGCCGGAGCGCGCCAACCGAATCTTGGGTACCACACACTCCCAACGGTTAGACGCTCTGATAACAGCCATCGTCCAAGATTCTTGGCTTGCCTCCGGATTGTCCGATGAGGAATCAGACGGCAAGCCGGTAATCAGCATGGACCAGGAAACCCGCGACGCCATGATGGAGCTGCGGGATTACATGTTCCAACATATCTACCTACCCTTGGGCAACACTAGACAATCTGAGGTTGGCCGAGACGTGGTGAAGCTGCTCTACCACTACTTTGTGGCGAACGCGGAAGAAATTCCCGCGCCTTACTTCAGCCCCGGCGCCGACCCCGAACGCGCCGCCGTGGACTACGTGGCCGGCATGACCGACCACTACGCCATCCGCCAAGCAGAAAAGCTCCGGTCAGGCATCACTCAGGATGTCTTCCACAACGTGCCTCTGGAAGGTTAGCCCGACTACCCCTTGAATGCAGGCATGACCTCTTCTGATATTATGCTCAGTTGGTCTTTGAAGACTTCTAGGGGCATACCCATCACAGCGCCGATGTTGACTCGCTCTACGCCTGGGTATTTCTCTTCAATTCCCTTGAAGTGCTCCACTATGTCTGCAGCAGTTCCGCAGAGCCACGAGCCAGCCTCAACCGCCTCGTCCAGCGTGGGCAGAGCAACGCCTGGCGTTTGGCCCTTGTTGACCACTGATGCGTTCTGCTCCGGGGTCAGCGGCATTACGCCAAGAGGACCGGCAAACTTCATGGCTTCCTCGAAATAGGGCCGCATCTGTTTGATCGCTTTCTCTTTCGTCTCCGCAATGAAAATTCGGAAACCCAGAGCCATGTCCTCGCCAAGTTCTGTCTCGCGGCCGTATTTGGCCCTAGCTGACTGCAGCATTTGCAGCTTCTCTTCCAGCGCGGCGGGTGGGTTGTTAGCGATCAGCGGCTTGATGCCCATCTTGGCTAGGAAGTCGATGCCTCTGGGATTGGCGCTGACCAAGGGCTGCCAAATCTCCACCGGCTGGGTAATCGGACGGGGCACCAGCGTCAGTTCTTTGAGCTGGTAGCCGCGATACGGGACCTCCGGAGGCAGTGTGTAGTGTTTCCCTTGGTGGGAGAATTTCTCCTGACTGAAGGCTTTGGTGAGCACTTCCAACTGTTCTTCAAACAACTCGCGGTTGGCCTCGGAGTCTCGCATCGGCGCTCCGAATGTCTCCACCTCTCTGGTGTGGTAGCCACGTCCAACGCCGAAGATGACCCGGCCCTTGCTCAGGATATCGGCCATGGCGAAGTCTTCCGCCAAACGTAGCGGGTGCCACATTGGCACAATATTGAACCCGCAGCCAAACTTCAGCGTCTCGGTTTGGGTCGACAGATAGAGCCCCAGCATCAGCAGGTTGGGGATGGCTTCATAGCCCTCCGGCTGAAAATGGTGCTCCGCCATCCAAAACTCTTGGAAGCCAATCTTCTCCAGATGCTTGGAGATGTCCAAAGCCCAGTCAAAGGTCTCAATCAGTTGGTCGTTGCTGTACGAACGTTCGTTAGCTGGCGTGCCTTCCAGTCCGATTTCGGTGTCGATTACATGCCCGGCATAAGAAGCGGAAAAATTGTGAATCATTTGTTAAACCTCTGCGTATTAATAAACTAAGGCCCCAAATATGGGGCCTTAGTAATGATCTAAATTGGCTTTGCTTGCATAGAGTGAGCCGCTATTCCTTAGGGACTTGACTGGGGGCCGGGTTGACCAGCTCGATGCCGATGGTCACCGGGAATACCCGTACCAGTTCTTCCACCGTCCACTTGCCATCCTTATGGATGGTCCGGGTCGGCTCGGGCTCGTTGAGCAATGTCACCAGACCCTCTGTGACGTGGAATACGTGGCCATTTACGTGTGCGGCCTCGTCAGACGCCAGCCAGGTCACCATGGGCGCTATATCGTCAGCTCCGCCCCTAAGGGTTAGTGCGGCTCCGGTGCTGATGCCCCGGGCGGCGCGCAGGGCACGGGCATCGTCGGGGATACTACCGATCATCCTGGTGGCAGCGCTGGGAGAGATGGCGTTGGCGGTAACACCGTAACGGCCCAGGTCTCTGGCAACCACGCGGGTGAACCCGGCGATGCCATCTTTGGCTGCACCATAGTTGGCCTGTCCGGAGTTACCGTACAGTCCGGTAGTGGAGCTGAAGGTGATTATCCGGCCGGACTTCTGCTGGCGGAAGAGCACGCTGGCGTTCTTCACAATGGAGAAAGTCCCCTTCAAGTGGACGGCTATGACGTCGTCCCACTCTTGTTCGGACATATTGAAGATCATCCGGTCCCGGAGGATACCGGCCACCGTGACCACAATGTCTAATTTCCCGTAGTTGTCCAGGGCAGTCTGAATGATCTTCTCGCCGCCGGACATGGTTGCGACCGATTCCAGGCAGGCAACGCCCTCGCCACCGTCGGCCTTGATCTCATTCACCACGTCTTGGGCAAAGGATGAGTCGGCACCGGTACCGTCTACGTTGACGCCGGGGTCAACCACCACAACCTTGGCCCCTTGTGCGGCCATTAGTTTGGCAACACCACGGCCGATTCCGCGGCCTGATCCGGTTATGATCGCTACTTTGTCTTTTAACATTTCCGCCATCAGATTCTCTCCATCTGCTTACTTTTCATATTTAAACCGATTCCCGTTTAAGCCCGTTCCCATAACAGGGTCACGGTTAGGTCTGCTTTAGCCCCTTTGATGGGCTCGGTATTCAGGCGTAAATTCTCGCCTTCAAACTCGTAATTTCTAGTTTGGATATCGTCGGTCCAGTTGGGGAACAACCCGTTTTCCACGTGGTGGGTTACCTGGCTGTTGGCCTCATCCACCTCGTAAGTCCCGTAGTAGGCGATATATCCCTCAAATGCTTTTTTTATCTCTTCAGGCGTCCCCTTTAGGAGGTTGCCCGACTCAAATGCCGGTCTGCCGCTGCCCGCTATCTGGCCAGAGAAATTACCGTGGTCGTTGTACATCAACTGACCCTCGGCATGCTCACCATAAGGATAGGTGATACGGCCGTCGGTCCATTTCCCGTAGCAGTCCAACAACCGCCAGGTGGTGCCGGCAAATTTATCTTTAGCCAACTCGGTCCCTACTCTCTGGCCGGGGCCGGGTTGTCGATGTCCTTGGTCAAAACGTCACGAGCCTGGATCGCCAATTCATCGACGTCCCAAGTTCCGGACGGCTCGTAAATCGCGCGCATTGGCCTGGGCTGGGACACCAACGAGATGGTGTCGCCGTAGACCAAGAATGTCTGGCCGTTTACGTTCTCGGCAAAGTCGCTGGCCAAGTAGGCGACGAACGGCGCAATATGGTCTGGGTCCATGCTGGCCAGGTCTTCCTCACCGGCGATGGGAGCCACGCCGCTGCGGGCGCGAATCTCAGATGCACTGCCGGGGATGTCGGCAATCATGCGGGTGCTGGCGCGGGGGGCAATGGCGTTGACCGTGACGCCGTAGCGTCCCAAGTCCTTGGCAATGACCTTGGTGAACCCAGCGATGCCAGACTTGGCTGCGCCGTAGTTGGCCTGGCCGGAGTTGCCCATGAGACCAGACTCGGATGTGAAGGTGATGATGCGGCCGGAACGCTGTTGGCGCATCAGGATGCTGGCGTTTTTCACCACGGTAAAGGTGCCCTTCAGGTGAACGGCAATCACATCGTCCCACTCCTGTTCAGACATGTTGAAGATCATGCGGTCCCGGAGGATACCGGCGCAGGTTACAACTATGTCCAGCTTGCCGAAGTTATCCACGGCGGCCTGAACGATCCTCTCTCCGCCTTCCATTTCTGTGACTGATTCCATACAGGCGATGGCGTTGCCGCCCTCAGCCTTGATCTCAGCTACAACCTGTTCTGCGATGGACTGGTCAGCACCGGTGCCATCAACGTTCACGCCTGGGTCAACCACCACAACGCTGGCCCCTTCTGCGGCCATCAATTTGGCGATTCCTCGGCCAATACCACGGCCTGAGCCGGTGACGATGGCCACTTTGCCGTTCAACATTTCCGCCATTATTGCCTCCCTAGGCCCCTTGGTTTAAATCGATTTAAATCATTTGTCGGCAGGCCCGACTGCCATTCATGCCATTCAGCTTGGATGCTTAGCGTGAAGGTAACGCCACGACTGCTGAGCCTGGTGTGGTCTTCTCGCCCTTTTCGTTTTCTAGCCAGATGTCGCATTCGACGATGTTTGCGCCGTTTTCCTGGTATTTCTTGGTCACAACGCCTTTGGCCGTGACCGGAGTACCGGGTATGTCCATGCCTCGGTACTGGGCGATCAGGCGTTTCAAGTCGCCGTCCGGCCCCATCCATTTGGTTACCAAGTGACCCAAGAATGCGTTCTTGAGCGCCCCGTGCAGGATGACGTCATCCAGGTCGTTATTCTTGGCAAAACTCTGATCGTAATGAATTTGGTAGTAGTCACCGGAGGCTCCGGCGTACTTCACCAACTGTTGGGTGGTTGGGTTCTTGACGACTTCCGGCAATTCCATGCCTTCTGTTACGTCGTCCCAATAAATTTGATCAGCCATTTTAGGCTCCCATCGCCGTTCCAGGCGTCTAGTAACTTCGGTTTTAGTATCGAGTCTTAAAAACTATCTTAGTATCTAATTGAAGTGCTGGTCTGGGTGGCGGCAACCTGGTCAAACTGGTTGCGGTAGGTTACCACTATGGAGGTGATAATCATCAGACCCATGCGTCCAGTGCGCTCATTGATGTCGGCGATCTCAGAGATGGCCGTGATGCGATCACCGGCCCGTACCGGTTGGAAGTACTCCCAATCGCTGCCGCCGTCCAACATGCGGTTAAAAGGCATGTCAAAGGGATATGCCGGACGGTCAACACCCACAGATCGGAGGAATGTTGGCGGCGCGACCAGCCCGCCGTACCGGCTCTCCCGGGCGGCCATTTCATCGTTGAAAACAGGGTTGTCGTCTTCAATGGCCTGAGCGAACTTGATAATGGCGCCTTTCTCAATATCTATAGAGCGCGGCGCACTCTTTTGGCCAATTGCCTGTTTACGCATTTCTTCGGTCAAAAATGACGGGGGAGTAGTCACGAAAAACCTCCAGTTCCAGTGCTCCGCAAGTCTACAAGTCACCCCCTGGGGTGTCAAATGAGGTGCCAACTATTTTGGGGTTTGGGCGCGCCTGCATTTCATACATAAATCATTGGACACGCCAGCTACGCCGATATATAGTTTCCGTATTGGTTTTTCAGCCTGGAATGTGCCTCTGTTTACGGAAATTCACATAAATTATCAGGGTGTTTTAACAAGAATTTATTCATCATGGAGCGTGGGGCATGGAATACGGCTTTTACCTCCCAAACAGCGGTTCATCAATCAATCCCGACGCCCTAGCCAACATCGCAAAACTAGGTGATCGTTTGGGATTCTTTTGCATGGTCATGCCAGACCATGTTTTGCAGCCAAACAAGGTCAGTTCCCCCTACCCCTACAGTGTTACCGGCGACATTCTGGAAGCTGGGCAGTCTGGCGACGGCGAATGGCCGGAGCAAATCACAACCCTGGCTTTTCTAGCCGGCGTCACCCAGCGCATCCGCCTGGTCACCAGCGTGATGATCATCCCCTACCGCAACCCAATCCTCACGGCCAAGATGCTGTCCACCTTGGACATGCTCTCCAAGGGCCGCCTGATTCTGGGCGCTGGCGTTGGCTGGATGGAAGAAGAGTTTGAAC